>DMHB01000313.1 GCA_003449595.1 Microscillaceae bacterium
GTAAAACCGATTCGGGTCATTTTCGTCGTTGTAGGTATAATCCAAAGTTAGGTTGTATAGGTTTGGTTTACTTCTTCGCTCAACTGGTGCAGGGTGGAAGAAAGCTTATCAGAACCAATCAGATAAATGTAGTTTGGATTATTTAGTTTTTTGTATTTATCGTCAATTCGGCCTACCATATCGATGTTCAAATCAACTACAGTATTTTCTAAAGGAAAAATAGGCTCAACATCGGTATAAAATTGTGAGCCAAACAGGCCAATTTCTTCGCCGGCCACGGTCATAAATACAACGCTGCGGCGCGGTCCGTTTCCTTCGGCTTTGGCTTGGGCAAAAGCTTCGGCAATTTCGAGTACGCTTACTGTTCCCGAGCCGTCGTCGTCGGCACCATTGTAAACCACTCCGTTTGTAATGCCTACGTGGTCGTAGTGGGCAGTGATGATTACATATTCATCCTTTTTATCAGTACCTTCCATCAGCCCAACCACGTTTTCGGACGACCAAATGAGTTTGTCTTGTATGTTTACGCTGAGTTCCACCGGAGCGGCAGCGCTTGTGCCAATGGTCAATTTTTCGGTTAGGTTGCTGGCTTCGATGCCCAACAATTGTGCGGCGGTAGGGTGCGAAACAAAGAAAATAGATTGCTCAGGGGGTGTTTTTTGCACCAATTGCTTGGTTGCCTTTTTGATGTAATAGGCATTGAAGCTTACATCTTCGTCAAATTCTTTTTGGCTGTTGCCTATGATGATTATCAAGGTTTGAGCACCCAAACGGCGTGCTTGTTTGGCCTTTTCGTCGGCAGTTGTTTTGGACTTGAAGCAAACTACGGCTTTGCCTTGTAGCGAAACCCCTTGCGCTTGTAGTTCAGCAAAATCTTGCGCTTCGCCTTGTCCGGCAAACACCACCGGCAAACTGGTGGGCGTGTTCATCGCTGAGTAGTTCAACACATAAAAATCCTTTAAAAAAGTTTTCGCTTCGTTGCCAATGCTCATCGTAGCGTTGTCGATGCGGCGCTCTACCATTTGGAAGGGCTGGAAATAGCTTTTTGCATTGCCATCGGCTACTGGTGGTGTGAGGCCGAGTTGCTCAAAGTGATTGGCAATGTATTTGGCGGCTTTTTTTTGCCCCTGCGAGCCGGTGTAGCGACCTTCCATCGAATCGGCGGCAATGATAAACAAGTGTTTTTTGAGATCGGACTCTTGAATGGTTTCAGCGTATTTTCGAGCAATGGCATCGGCAGCCAATTGTGCCCACGCCGGGTGCGAGAAGAGGCTAAGCCCCCATACGCCTACCAGAAGAAGCAAATGCTTTGTCATAATTTTTAGGCTTGAATCTAAATTGTGTGTTATCGTTTGGGTATTCAATAAAAAATATTCATCCCAAATTTAGTAAATCAAAAATATAAAGAAAGCCCCATCGACTTCTTGAAAAAGCGTATTCGATGAGGCGTGTTGATTAAGTGTACTGCTTCCTACCTGAAAATATCTTTTACCTTTTCAAAAAAGCTTTTCTCCGATTTACCCGGATTAGGTGTAAAATTGTCCGATTGTCTTACTTTTTCAATGATTTCACGCTCTTGCGGAGTAAGCTGCTGAGGAATCCAAATGTGGACATAAATCAACTGATCGCCTTTGTCGTAGCCATCAATTTCTTTTATTCCTTTGCCTTTTAATCGAATTACTTTGCCGCCTTGCGTACCGGCATCAATTTTTATTTTGTGTTTGGCTTCGATGCCCGGCACCTCTACTTGTGTGCCCAGAGCAGCGTCGGCAAAACTGATGTAAAGATCATACAAAATGTTGTTGCCATCGCGGATAAGATCCGGATGGGCTTCTTCTTCTATGGCAATCAGCAAATCGCCGGGATAACCCCCACGCAATGGGGCGTTGCCCTTGCCGCTCATCGAAAGTTGCATTCCTTCGGCCACACCGGCTGGCAAGTTGATAGGAATAATTTCTTCTTTCAGTATTCTGCCTTCCCCTTGGCAGCTTTGACAAGCCTCTACCACTACTTTGCCTTCGCCTTCGCACGTAGGACAAGTAGAAGCGCTGACCATTTGCCCCAACATTGTATTGACTACCCGACGTACTTGTCCCGACCCTTGACAGGTGCCACAAGTTTTGAGTGAAGTGCCATTTTTAGAACCATTGCCTCCGCAAGCATCGCAAGTTACGTGGCGTTTGACTTTCACTTTCTTTTCTACCCCATTTGCTATCTCTTCTAAGGTCAGCTTTAGCTTGATGCGCAGGTTGCTACCTTTTTTACCACGACGGGTTTGCCCGCCGGCGCGCCCAAAAAAACCGTCGAAAGGGCCGCCGGAAAAAATATCGCTAAACTGCGAGAAAATATCATCCATTGAAAAACCACCGCTACCGCCGCCGTTCAGACCTGCGTGGCCGTAATGGTCGTATCGTTGGCGTTTTTCTGACGAGCTGAGCACGTCGTAGGCTTCGGCTGCTTCTTTAAATTTTTCTTCTGCTTCTTTGTTGCCCGGGTTTTTATCGGGGTGAAATTGCAAAGCTAATTTTCTGTAAGCTTTCTTAATCTCATCGGCTGGTGCGTTGCGGTTTACACCCAGCACCTCATAGTAATCTCTCTTGCTCATCGTTGCTTCTTGTATTCAAATCAATCAATTTCCGATAACCACTTTGGCAAATCGGATGATTTTATCGTATAGATAATATCCTTTTTCTAATTCATCAATTACTTTTCCTTTGAGGTCTTCACTGGGGGCAGGTATTTGCGTAATAGATTCGTGCAGTTCGAGGTCGAAAGGTTGCCCAATGGCGCTTTCCATGGGCTTTAGCCCTTGTTGACCTAATATTTTGATGGTTTTTTCTTGGATTAACAACACCCCTTGTTTCACGGCTTCAATGTCTTGGGCGTTTTCCATGGCTTTGATGGCTCTTTCAAAATCGTCTAAGACCGGTAGCAAAGCCTGCATCAGGTTGGCATTGGCTCCGGTGATAAGTTCTTGGCGTTGCTTGGCGTGTTGTTTTCGTTGGTTTTCAAAATCGGCATACAACCGCAAGTATTTGTCTTTGGCTTCGTCTAAAGCAGCTTGTAGTTTTTCC
>DMHB01000255.1:0-304 GCA_003449595.1 Microscillaceae bacterium
AACTTCGCAGGGCAACCTTCAATAGCACTCAACTTCTTTTGTAAAATCCGCAAATCTAAATTGCAGAAGGGGCAAAATTTTCCTCTAAAATAAACTAAAATAAGCCACTGTGTTTGATGGAGTTCATAGATGTTTTTGGGTTCACCGTGCTGGTTAGACAAAGTAAAATCAGGCAATTGATCGCCTGTTTTCAGGCAGTGTTTAACTATATCTTGCTCACGCAGCGCTTTGTCTAACTTGCCATATTTTTCTAAAGCCTCTAAGCCTACCGGGTTCGACTTATACATTTCAATCATTTTGGCAG
>DMHB01000255.1:631-924 GCA_003449595.1 Microscillaceae bacterium
TACATTTCAATCATTTTGGCAGTCTTTTCTTGAAATGTAAGTGTGTCGTCTTCGAAGATGTGTCGGAAAAAATTTGCTGCATCCATAGTTTTTTAAATGGTTTTGATTGGTGAAAAAATACCCGTAGTAACGTAAATGATGTTTAATTCGCTGAAATCTGAATTTAAGTTTTGATGAATTTACCTGTCTATTTATTGTCGTCGGTGCGGTTGTCTATGCCATTATAAATTGGGACAAGGTGTGGCAGGCTTGGAGAATGCAGGCAAGTACATCGAAAAGTGGGCAGATGAGAA
>DMHB01000255.1:1223-8505 GCA_003449595.1 Microscillaceae bacterium
TCGAAAAGTGGGCAGATGAGAAAATCCCCTCTGCCGCAAGATACTATTTTGAGACAGTGAGGCTACGCCTATTGATTCGGTTGCTTTTTGGGGTTTAGCACCTCTACTAATTTTTTCAATGTCTTTTGAAAGCCCAATATCTCTTCTCGCGAAAGCGCCTGCTCCGAAATAGAACTTATTATTTTATCAGGAATCAAAACAGCTGCTTCTTTCAATGCTTCGCCTTGGGCGGTAAGCGAAATCAGCACCTTGCGTTCGTCTTGGTCGGAACGCTTCCGCTGAAGGAGGGCTTTTTGTTCCAACCGTTTCAACAAAGGGGTCAAGGTGTTGGACTCTAACAGCAAATAATGGCCTATTTCATTGACGCTGAGCGACTTGTGTTGCCATAAAACCAATAAAACCAAATATTGTGGATAGGTAATCCCCAACTCCTGAAGGTAGGGTTCATAGATTTGTGTTGTAAGCCTTGAGGCGGCATACAGCGGAAAGCATAGCTGGTTTTCTAAATATAATTTGGCAAAATCGTCTTGCATATATACATCGATTGAATGCCTTGTTTAGCCTTGTTAGAAAGACTTATTGAAGGCAGTTTGCTGATAAAGAAATTACTATAAACGAACAGTTAATATAACATTCTCTTTGTCTGACTGCTGCCTGATTAGCCATTGGCTTGATTGCTACGCCATCCTTTTAGCCAACCCGTTGACCAAAGCGCCCACAATACCAACAAGGGTTGGAACAAAAGCCGAATGAATCGCTTTTGGTCGGTGTCTAACCCAAATGCGGAGATGCTATTGGTGTATTGCGATATATTGCCGGAGAAAATGAGGACGAAAAAAATGGCCAAAGCGATGCCCACTTGGCGCTGGCGTTTGATCAGGAAAATCATTGCAAGCCCAAGCGATATTTCGACTACCCCCGAGGCTAATACCACAAAATCCATAAAAGCCGGATCGTTGGGCAACCATCGGGGCACTTGCGCCTGAAAGTCCAAACGTCGAAAAGTAAGGTGAGCAATGCCTGCATAGAGCATAAAAGCGCCTAACAGGGTTCTGAGAGCGTGTTGGAGTAGAGTTATTTTCATTTGTCTTACAAGATTAAATCGTTTACGATTCAAATGTATGAAAACTTTGCTCTCCTCTAAAGAATTATTGAGATTTTTTACAAAAGTAACTCAGTGATAAAATATCAAGTCTTCTTGCTGTCTGCCAACCAAACTATATAAGTTATTTCTTCGGGTACAGCCGTGGGGTTTTCAAATAAAATGTAATTTTGCTGAGTTATTTTTTCTTCAAAATCGGCTTCAGTTTAGTGAGTTCTTCAGTAGCAGCCTCATCCGAATCAAAAATCAGCAAAATACTATTTTCTTCCGAAGTAGAACTGCCACCATTGCTATAATTGGTTGTCTTCACACAATCGCCTGCTCCTTCGACACAATAAATATCGACCCGAGCCGGATATTCTTCGGACTTAGGACTAATCTGGTGCGCTACAAAAGCTTTGTCAACATCGATTACTTTGTAAACTGCATATTTTTCGCCGTTGATTTTCACATCAGAATATTCCCAATAATGCAATTGGTTGTCGATGAGCTGGTAATAATAAGTAGTAACATCTTCAGGCGTAGTCAGGGTGCCGGTCAGTTGGCCGGTAATCTCAACTTTTTGGCCGTTGGCGAAGGTCAGCGTAGTTTGGGCATACAATCCGGCTGGTACGCTCAGCATCCAAAGCAAGACAAAGAAGGTATTTTTCTTCATAGAATTAAGAGGATTGAGTATTGGTAAATGAATGAACAAAAAAGGCAATGCGCTTCAAAACAAAATTATATGCGCTTTCTAAAAAATACAAACCTCGATTCTGCCCATTGTTTGTGTCCCACAAACAATTCAGTACCGTGTCTCACAAACAACTTACAATTACAAGATTATTCCTAAATTTCTTACCCATTGTTTGTGTCCCACAAACAATTCAGTAATTTCGATGCCTCTCAACCTAACTTCCTTGTTCTTGACCTTATGCGCAAAGAAAAAACTATCATTTTGCTATTAGCCTGCATCAACTTCACCCACATTATGGATTTTATGATTATGATGCCCTTAGGGCCTCAGTTGATGCGCTTGTTCGACATACAGCCGGCAGCCTTTAGTTTCTTAGTATCGGCCTACACCTTCAGTGCGGGTATTTCGGGCTTTCTTTCTGCTTTTGTGGTCGATCGGTTCGACCGGAAAACCATCCTTTTGTTTGGCTACATCGGTTTTACTTTAGGCACATTGGCCTGTGCTTTGGCGCAGCAATACGAAACCTTGGTGGCGGCGCGTATATTGGCCGGGCTTTTCGGTGGGCTTATCGGGGCGCAGGTGCTATCAATCATTGCCGATCTGGTGCCTTTCGAGCGGCGTGGGGCAGCGATGGGCACGCTGAGCACAGCATTTTCGGCGGCTTCGGTGTTTGGCGTACCTTTTGGGCTATATGCAGCCACCCAATGGAGTTGGCAAGCGCCATTTTACATCATAGCCGGTTTGGGGTTTTTGATCATTCCGGCAGTATATAGCTTTTTGCCGCCCGTGCGCGAGCACCTAACCAACCGCGGAGAAGCAGCGCCGCCCAACCCTTTGCAAATCATCAGACAGGTGGTGCAAGACCGCAACCAGCGAATGGGTTTGTTGTTTGCCTCCGGTATGATAGCCGGTCATTTCTGTATGATTCCGTTTATTTCTCCCTATATGGTGGCCAATGTTGGTTTCTTAGAGTCGGAACTGCCCTATATTTATATTTTAGGCGGCGGCCTTATCATCTTTACAGCGCCTTATGTGGGCAAAATGGCCGACCAATACGGCAAACGGAGAGTATTGAACTGGTTTGTATTGCTTTCGGCCATTCCGGTATTGCTCATCACCAACTTGCCTCGTATGCCCATTTACTACTTGCTTGTCATCACCACCTTGTTTTTTGTGGTTACCAATGGCCGGATGATCCCGTCGCAGGCCATCATCAGTTCGGTGGTGTTACCCCAATACCGAGGCAGTTTTATGAGCATCAACTCATCGCTACAGCAATTGGCCACCGGGCTGGCTGCTTATGTAGGCGGGCTAATCATCCAAAAAAACGCGCAAGGCGAACTATTGCATTATGGCTATGTGGGCGTTTTGGGACTAAGCATTAGTTTTGCTTGCCTATGGGTAGCGGCGCAGCTCAAGGCCGTCGATGCACAACCGGCGATAAAAACCTAACTTCACGATTTTCACTTTTTAAACCCCGAAAATATATGATCACGCGCATTTTATGGACAGTATCGATGGTATGGCTTGGTTTCGGTGCCGTGTCCGGATGGGCACAACAGCCCGACGAAGCCGACCGCAAAGCCATTTTAGCCATTTTGGACAACCAAACCCAAGCCTGGAACGCCGGCGACTTAGACAAATTTATGGAAGGCTATTGGCGCAACGACAGCCTCAAATTCATTGGTAGCCAAGGCATTAGCTATGGTTGGCAGGCAGCCTTGGACAATTACAAAAAAAGCTACCCCAACGTAGAAGCAATGGGCAAGCTCAGTTTCAACATTTTGCAAGTCGAGTTCATTACCCCCACTTGCTGCTTTGTGATAGGCAAGTGGCACCTGAAACGCAAAAAAGGCGACCTTTCGGGACATTATACCCTGCTTTGGAAAAAAATCGACGGGCAATGGTTCATCGTAGTGGATCACTCCAGCTAAACCACCCAGCTTTTGCACTTGTTCGTTGTGGTGCAAATCACTAAATTGCGCCCGATTTTTGCCAACTCCCAACACCCATTCACGTATGAGTACCCTGCAAGCCCAAGTCGCCTTAGCACAACGCGTGCTCGCCTTAGCGGAATCTGAAACCCTCGCGATGACCAAAAAAGCCCGCGAGCTAAAAGCCCAAGGCGTTCAGGTCATTAACCTCAGCATCGGCGAACCCGATTTCAAAACCCCTGACCATATTTGCGAAGCAGCCAAAAAAGCCATCGACGACGGATTTACTTTCTACCCGCCCGTGGCCGGATTTCCTGAATTGCGTCAAGGCATTGCCCAAAAACTCAAACGCGACAATGGCCTGCCTTGGGAAGCCGAAAATGTGGTGGTTTCTACCGGTGCCAAGCAATCGTTGGCCAATGTATTGCTCAGCTTGATTAACCCCGGCGACGAAGTGCTTATTTTAGCGCCTTATTGGGTAAGCTACCGCGAATTGGTCAAATTGGCCGAAGGAACGCCAGTAGTGCTTACGGCCTCCTTAGAACAAGGCTTCAAAGTAAGCCCCGAACAGTTAGAAAAAGCCATCACCCCGCGCACCAAGGCCATTATGTATTCTTCGCCCAGCAACCCTACGGGTGCGGTTTACACCGAAGCCGAGCTACGTGCCTTGGCAGCAGTGATCGAAAAACACGAACAAATCTATGTCATCGCCGACGAGATTTACGAATACATTACTTACCGCCCCGAGGGTTATTTTAGTATGGGCGCTATTCCGGCTGTGGCCGATCGCGTCATCACCGTCAACGGTTTTTCAAAAGGCTATGCAATGACCGGCTGGCGCTTGGGTTATATTGGCGCAGCCAAATGGATTGCTGCTGCTTGCGAAAAAATCCAAGGACAAGTAACCTCCGGCACCTGCTCTATCGCCCAACGGGCAGCTATTGCAGCCATCAATGGCGACCTTGCCCCCAGCCACCAAATGACCAAAGCCTACCACCAGCGCCGCGACTTGATTGTGTCGTTGGCCAACCAAATTCCCGGAATGAAGACCTACGTGCCCGAAGGTGCTTTTTATTTATTTCCCGATATCAGTGCATTTTTTGGCAAGTCTAACGGTCAATACCACATTGCCAACGCCAACGACTTGTGCAATTATTTGATCGACCAAGCACACGTGGCCTTGGTGCCCGGCGATGCTTTTGGCGCTCCGAACCATTTGCGCATTTCGTATGCAGCTTCCGAAGAGCAAATTCGGGAAGCGATGCAGCGTTTGCAGCAGTATTTGGCCTTGTTACAATAAATCTTTCCTTGCTTTTCGCACTGTATGCAAGACCTATTTGAGCGCTTCAAGCAAGTCAAAGTACTGGTAATCGGCGATGTGATGATCGACTCTTACCTTTGGGGGAAAGTAGATCGCATTTCGCCCGAAGCCCCAGTGCCTATCGTGCAAGTAGAAAAGCGCGAAAAAAGACTGGGCGGCGCTGCCAATGTAGCGCTCAATGTGCAAGCGCTGGGCGCTACGCCTGTGCTTTGCGCGGTGATTGGACAAGACAACGACGGCGAGGATTTCAAGCAACTGTTGCAGCAAAAACAGCTTTCCAGCGAGGGCATCCTGCAAAGCTCCGACCGCGTTACGACCATCAAACACCGTATCATCGCCGGGCATCAGCATATTTTGCGCGTCGATTCAGAAATTGACACGCCTTTGGCTTCGGCGCTGACCGATGCGCTTTTTGCCCAAATCCAAACCTTGGGCAGCAGTTGCCAAGTCATCATTTTTGAAGATTACGACAAAGGAGTCATTACACCCGAACTTATCCAAAAAGTAGTGCAGTGGGCCAATGCGGCGGGTATTCCGACTGTAGTAGATCCCAAAAAACGCAACTTTATGGAATATGAAGGGGTAACCCTTTTCAAACCCAATTTAAAAGAGTGGAAAGAAGGCTTAAAAATCGACGCTGACCTATCGCAAATGCCGATGCTGGAGCAAGCCGTGCAACTGCTGATGCAAAAAATGGGCGTAGCGCAGGTGTTGGCCACTTTGTCGGAGCGGGGCGTGCTGATGAAAACCGCCGAGGGCACTTGGCACATTCCGGCGCACATCCGCACCATAGCCGATGTGTCGGGCGCAGGCGATACTGTGGTCAGTGTGGCCGCCTTGTGTACGGCTTTGGGCTGCCATCCTGCGCTTACAGCGGCTTTGGCCAATTTGGCTGGTGGCTTGGTGTGCGAATCGGTTGGGGTGGTTTCCATCGATCGCGACAAGCTACTCGAAGAAGCCCTGCGTCAACAATTGACTTAGTAAGCAAGCTTGCCTGCCATTACATACCACACCTTGGAAGCTTCAGTATTTTCGAGGTGTTTTCTTTTGCCCAAAGCGACTGCTCATCCATTCCTACCAAGCAAAAACCTTGGCATTGTACGCTACCGTCTAAAATAACCCGCCCAACGTGGTTTTCTTTGTGAATGGTTACACGCTCCCATTCATCAAAGGCAATGTTTACAAAGCAATTTCACAAATCTTACCTCTTTTTTACGGCTATTTTTGTAGGCGCTTTTGGGCCTATTTTCTTTCTGGGCACGATGGCATCTACCGCCGAGCCTGCCCGCTGGACGCTCGATTTGCTGAGCTGGCCATTGGACGGCCAACAAGACTACGAGGCAAGCACCACCCGCTTTCTGTCGGCACTTACCGGAGGTTTTTTGCTGGGCTGGGGCGTTTGCATCGGCTGTTTGCAACGCTGGGCATACGATGTAGCCCCAGAAGGCGTGCGCAAATCGGTCGTAGCCGGATTGTTGGCTTGGTTTTGTTTAGACAGCCTTGGCTCGGTAGCTTCCGGCAACGCCGCCAATGTGGTTTTTAATATTCTGGTATTACTGATAGCCGTAGGCCCGCTGTGGCGACCTGCGCAATAAAAAATGCTTTATTCAAAAAAAACAAATTACGACGATGAATCAATCCAAACAACAAACCACCGTTTTGCAAGTCCTTTTAATAGGGCAAACCTTAGCCGTATTGGGCTACACTGCCTTGGCTGTACAAAACCAAGGGTGGAATTTATTTCCTTTTTTCATAGGCAACCTTGCGGCCTTGGGTTGGAATGGCCAGTTCAACCTCGATTTTAGCTGTTATTTGGTGCTTTCGGGGCTTTGGATAATGTGGCGCAATCAATTTAAAGCTACTGCTGTGGCGATGGGCTTGGCCGCTATGGTGCTGGGCTATCTGCTGTTTGCGCCTTATTTGCTTTTCCTGATTTTTCAAGCACAGGGCAATTTGAAAACCGTGCTGATTGGCGACCGATAATTACAAGAACCAAGTTTGAAGATTGCAAAACCAAACTATTTAGGATAATTTTGAGAGATTTTTCGCTGTATTGCATATAAAGATAATACAGCTTTTTTATACCCTTTTTCTCAAAAATTATGACAAAAACATTCTTAATGGTACTGGTGTTGATGACTTTTGTAGGCACTACCACCCAAGCCCAAAAATTACTCAAAGAATATTATCCCAATGGCCAAGTAAAGCTTGAAGGCATCAAATTAGAAAACAACTTAGAACACGGCCTT
>DMHB01000388.1 GCA_003449595.1 Microscillaceae bacterium
TAACAAAATATAATTTATATATTTTAGGCCGTTTTCTTTATTTTCCAGAAAATTATCACTTGATGAAACTTTTCGCCAAGGATGTAGGTTAGAAAAAAGTATGCGCTTTTTTAGAGTTTCTGTCTGGGTTTGGTTGGTTATATTTCAAGTATCTATCTCTTCTTTTGGGGTTGGATTTTATACCTATTTCTGCCCAATGCAAGAAACCGTGCGGGTTGTTTTGCCTAATTGGAAAGATTTATCAAATACCTTTCAAACAAAACCTTCCGTTAACTGCTGCGCAAAAAAAGTAGCCATTCCTGAAGAAAAAACCGACCAAAGCGACTGCTGTCAGAAAGATTTGGTCTATGCCAAAGCCGACCTCTTAGGCGCTTATGGCGTTATTCAGGTTTCGTTCCAGTTAGTTATTCCCTTTTCAGGCACTTTGTTTTTGCATCAGCCTTATTTTGCTACTGATGCGAAACTAAGCGCGTTTGCCATCCCTCTACATTCCTCTCCCCCTCCATTACCCCAGCACGATGCAAACACGTATCGGGCATACCTACAAGTTTTTCGTATTTGATCACTCTTCTTTCCAGCACTGAATTGGGCAAGCAGATAGCCTAATTCAAAACACTTCCGGCATTATACCGGACAGTATTTTTTGATGGTTAGACGGGTGATTCAAAGGCAGAAAAGTATGAAATATTTCTGGTTTATAATATTAATCAGTCAATTCACGCCCGTGTGGGCACAAACTATTCGTGGAACGGTAACAGAAAAGAAAGACGAAGGCAACCAGCCTTTAGTAGGAGCAAATGTATTTTGGCTGGGCACTACGCAAGGTGTCATTACGGATGCAGCGGGTAATTTTACATTAAACAGCCACCCAACTGCCAATAAATTAATCATTAGTTATGTTGGTTATGTAGCCGATACTTTAGAAATCAACGATTTTTCGGCAAAGCTTGAAATAGCTTTAGAAGCAGACCAATTGAAAAGCGTGGTGGTTACGGCTCAAAACCAGCTTAGCCAAGAGATCATCACTTCGCAAACGATTACGCGCAACGACCTACGCAAAGCGGCTTGTTGCAATTTATCTGAAAGTTTTGAAACCAACGGCACAGTCGATGTTTCGACTACTGATGCAGTGGGTGGTACCAAACAAATCCGAATGTTGGGGCTGGATGGTATTTACGTGCAAATGACTGCCGAAAATATTCCTTGGATGCGCGGCTTGGCCATTCGCAATGGGCTGAACTTGGTGCCCGGCACTTGGATCAAAGCCATCGACATCAACAAAGGGAGTGGCTCTGTGGTGAACGGGTATGAATCGATTACAGGACAAATCAATGTAGAATTAATTCCTCCTGATAATACAACCGAGAAGGTATTATTAAATGGATATGTCAATCAATTTGGCCGCAGCGAGTTGAATGCCAACTGGTCGCAAGCGGTAGGCGCTAAGTTAAGCACAGCTACTTTGGTACACGGCAGTATTTTGCGCCAACCGGTAGATATGAACGACGATGGCTTTATGGATACGCCCCAATTTGACCAAATTAACTTGATGCATCGGTGGAAATACAACGGCGAAAAGTTAAAAATACAATGGGGGGTGAATGTCCTACAAGAAAATCGCTGGAGCGGCCAAAATAATTTCTCGCCTCGACAAGCCATGGGGCTGAATTTGCCTTATGGCAACACCTTGCAAATCAGGCGATTGCAGGGTTTTAGCAAAATCGGTTTTCTGTCTGATAAAAGAGAGGGTGAAAGTTTAGGGCTGATTTTAAGTGCTACACGTCACGAACAAAGTGGCCAATTAGGCTTGAATCCATACTTAGGTTTACAAACACACCTCAATGCGCATTTAATTTATAGCCGCACACTGGGGCCACAACACGAAATCAGAACTGGGGGAAGTTTTACTTATGAATCGACCCAAGAAAGATTTGAAGCCGTGTTGCCACAAGTAGCTTTTTGGGGCTTGAACCGTTTAGAGCAAGTGGCGGGTGCATTTTTAGAGCATACCTTCAAACCTTCGCATCGATGGGCGATCGTGAGTGGTTTGCGGTTAGACTATCATAATTTGATAGGACTTACTTTTAACCCTCGGTTACACGTCAAATACGACATAACCTCAACCACCATTTTACGCTTTTCAGCAGGTCGAGGGCTGCGCTTTGCCAATCCATTTGCAGAGGCAATGAGTTATTTGTTTAGTAACCGACAAGTAGTACTAGGTGCCCCATTGAAGCCTGAAATCGCTATTAACATTGGGTTGAGCCTCAGCCAACAGTTTATGCTGGCCAACCGCAAGGGGTTGATTTCGATAGAGGGCTACCGCACTACATTTGAAAACCAAGTAGTCAACGATTTGGATACTAACCCTCAAACTTTGCTGATAGCCAACGTAGCCAACCAAGGTTTTGCCCATAGCATCCAATTTAGTTTGGATTATCAATTGGCGCGAGGGCTTCAACTGCAAACCAGCTATAAATGGTATGATGTGCAGACTTTGTTGAATGGCGTTATGCGATCGCTGCCTTTCGTAGCACAACACAGGTTTTTAGGCAATTTGTCTTATGAAACCGGCAATGCCAAATGGAAGTTTGATATAACCCTGAAATGGATTGGCGCGCAACGTTTGCCCAATACAGACGGCAACCCGCAAGCATTTCAGACCCGGCGATTTAGCCCTGACTATTTCCTGTGGAATGGCCAAATTACAAGAACTTTTGGACGCTGGGATGTTTATGTGGGCGGCGAAAACTTGGGGAATTTTATACAGCCCAATCCTGTTATTCAAGCTGAAAATCCTTATGGAAATTATTTCGACGCAAGTCTGATCTGGGCACCGGTAATGGGTAGAATGATTTATGCAGGATTTCGTTTTACGATTCAATAAGTGATAGTATGTAGCAATTTGTATTTTTTAATTTGTATTTTTTTAATTTTGTAACGTTAACTTAAATAACAATTTCCATGAAAAAAGTAATCGTGTTAGTATTCACCTTGTTCTTTATTGCAATTGCTTCTGATGCTGCTTTGGCGCAAGGAAAAGGTAAAGGGAAGGGTAAAGGAAAAGGCAAAGGCCAATTCAAAAACGAACAAAAAGATAACCGAGGTGAAGAGGCCAATTTCAAAGAACTTGAAATTGTAACTTCTGCTCAGTGTGGTATGTGCAAAGAGAAAATTGAAGGCGCTTTAGGGATGGTAAAAGGTATCAAATCGGCTGATTTGAACATCGAAAGCAAAATTGTGCGCATTATGTACAATCCTGAAGTGGTAAACTCTGAGTTTATCCGCCAAACCATTGCCAGCCAAGGCTATGATGCCGACGGTGTGGAGGCTGATAGAGATGCTTACAAAGATTTGCCTAAGTGCTGTAAGAAAAAATAATTTGCCATTTTAGCCAACATCTCTATCAGGTGTTGGCTTTTTTTAGCTGTTAAAATACGATTTTTATGCAAGCACACTTCATAAACCACAGCCGATTTATCACACTATTCGTCGCTCTTTTGCCTTTGGCTTGTAAGCCCTCTACCCAAAACAGCAAAGAAGCAATTATACAGACCTCCGCCATTTGCGAAATGTGTAAAGAACGATTAGAAAAAGACTTGAAAACCACGAAAGGCGTACAAAAAGCCTCACTCAACTTAGCAGATAAGAAAATGACGGTGATTTTCGACAGTACCCAAACCAATGTAGCCAACATAAGGATTGCTATCAGCCAAATAGGCTACGACGCTGACAAGGTAGCAGGTGTGAAAGAAGCGCACGATAAACTTCCCGATTGTTGTCAAAAAACAAACAAGAACGCCAAGCACAATGAATGAAGTGCTTGGCGTAATTTTTTTTTAGCGTTTCGCTTCCAACTACCGATACCCTAAATTGACAAACTTTAGTTTTGTAAGCGCCGGATCGCTAAATTCGATATACATATACACTTTGTCAAAATCGACTGTATAGGTTTGCCCATAGGCTTGTCTAAATTCATATCCAGCAAACAAATTTTGGAAATCTTGATAAGTAAGTGCGCCTGTTATTTTTTTCCCTTCAACTGTTAAAGCACCTGTGAAAAGCGTTGTAGGATAGAAATCAAACTCGTTGTTGGCCTGAAAGAAAATGCTGAAAGCCTTTACTTCACCGGGGATATCGGCAGTCTCGTATAGCATAAGGCCGTGGCTGTCATAAGTGTGGATATTGTTGCTGCCCGGTTCGAATCTTTTTTTATCGCCGAGTGCCTGCGAGAAGTGTTCCACTTTCCAATCATTCACCGGAAACTTCTTTTTGCCTACTTTTAATATATTCCCTTTAAGGGAAATAGCCAACTTAGGCGGCACGGAGACTTCAGATGATACCTTGGACAACAAAGTAGGATTAAGAAAATAGAAAGGCAAGAAAAGTAATAACAAATTCATTTTACAAAATTTTAAATAAAAAAACTTAGCCTATGAAGGCTAAGTTACATATTTTTCCTAACAGTAAAACAGCACTTTTTAAGATTTCTTCTCTTTAATACGTGCAGCTTTTCCACTCTTACCACGCAAGTAATACAAACGAGCACGGCGAACAAGTCCTTTACGTACTAACTCAATCTTATCAATGTTGGGAGATAAAATTGGGAAGATACGCTCTACTCCTACACCATTCGATACTTTACGAACTGTAAAAGTTTCTCCAAGCGAGCTACTATTACGTCGTTGAATTACAGTGCCTTTGAATTGTTGGATGCGTTCTTTGTTGCCTTCACGGATTTTCACGTGTACAATGATGGTGTCCCCTGCTTTGAATTCTGGGAATGAAGCCTTTTTTTCCTGCAAGGTAGGCTCCAAAAGATTTTGAATTTCTGCCTGTATCATCTGAACCAAATATTTATAATTTGTTAATAATCATCAAAAAAATGGACTGCAAATATAGCGTTTGTTTTTTAGAAAAAGTAATTGACTCAAAAAAACTTTCACTTTGAAAATTGACAAAGTTCTATTTGCAAAATTTAACATAAAATTAACATTAGATTAATAATTATTGCTGATAAACAAAAAAATCTTTATAAATACTTCATATATGTACAAACAAACAAATCGGTTAAATTAATTTATAAATAAAGTCCAAAAAAAAATTCAAATTTCTAAATATCTGCGAGTTGAGAATTAACTGTTCCTTAATCTACTAAACAGCTTGGCTACCAACCTGAGCTATTAATTTTGCGCTCAAACTATAATTTTATTGTTTATGACAAGACGAATATCCTTACTTGCATTTTTGCTTGTAATCTTAGTGGGAGGCGCTTCTAAAGTGCTTGCTCAAGGGGTTACAACTGCCAACTTGGTGGGCTTGGTAACCGATGACAGCGGTTCTCCATTACCCGGTGCTACAGTGATTGCTGTACACGAACCTTCAGGAACTCAATATGGTACCATTTCACTTAATGATGGGCGTTTCCACTTCCCTAACCTTAGAGTAGGTGGTCCATACAAAGTAACTATTAGTTTCGTGGGTTTTAACGACAAAGTAGAAGAAAATATTTTCTTGAGCTTAGGCCAAACCTATTCGCTTGATGCCTCGCTTGTCGAAGGAGTTGAATTAAATGCTGTTGAAATCTTGGCCAAAGAAAGTGATGTAATGAACGCTGACCGAACCGGTGCTGCAACCAACATCAGCCAAGAGCAAATTCAATCGTTGCCTACTATTGCTCGTAGTTTGCAAGACTTTACC
>DMHB01000037.1 GCA_003449595.1 Microscillaceae bacterium
AACCACTCAAAGCGACCAAAGCATTAGAAATGGCCAATCCTGTAATACGCATACCGTCTGTGTTGACCCCATTGGCGGCTATCATCGTAGGTGAGTTGCCGGTGGCTCGCATCGCCAGTCCGAAATCGGTGCGCAACACATACCCCATTCCTAACCAAACCAAGCCTGTAAATATGGCCAACACCCACAACTCTGTCCAAAACAATCCAATATAATGCACCAAGGGTATTTGAAATAAATTGGGAACATTCATCAGTGGCAGGTTCGACTTGCCCATAATCACTAAGTTGCAGGAATATAAAGATGTCATTACCAAAATACCCGACAACAAAGCGTTGACTTTCAGCTTGGTATGAATCACGCCGGTACATATCCCAGCCAAAGCACCGGCAGCCAAAGCCGCCAACAAGGCTAAAGGAATGGGCAAATATTGGCTAAGTGCCACTGCCGTTACAGCGCCTCCTAAGGTATAACTACCATCGGTTGTAATGTCGGGAATATCAAAAATACGCATCGAGATAAAAATGCCCAAGGCCAAAGCTGAAAAAGCCAAACCCAACACTAAGGCCGACAAAAAGAACTCGAACCAATTGCTTCCCGTCGATTTGACAATGGGATGGTTGTTTTTTAAATCTTTCAAAGCCTGTTCGTTGAATACTTTTTTGCGGTTTTTTACAATTTCAGGTTTCAGCAGGTTGGGGTTATTTTTTTTCAAAAACAAAGCCGCTTGTTCACCGGCTTGGTATCCCCATTGATACATATCGGCACCGAAAGCCCCCACAGCCCCTCGGTTGACCAAGCCTTCTTCGCTGGTAAATACCGGCACACGTGCCTGTTGGCACATTTTGAGAATGACCTCAAAGGAAGAAAAGACAACATTGTCAGGCATCGCAAAAAACACATCGACTCCTTTGCTCAACAAATTTTGCATCACCAAAGCGGTTTCCGAGGAATTATTCACCGGCAAAGCCTCCCAAGACAAATTCATCAATTTGCATTCGGCTTTGACCCGCTCAAAAATACGCACCGACTGCACCTCGGCTTGGTTGTAAATAAGTCCCAGCCGCTTGACTTGTGGCAATGTTTCAGTGATTAGCCGAATCGAAGTGCCGATGTATTCTTGGTCTTCATACACCCCAAACAAGTTAGTCGGCGACTTGCCTTGTTTGTCCAACACGCTCATTTGCTCTGCGTCGGGCGAAACCATCATACAAACCGGAATTTTGGAGGTGCGTTGCAGCGCCGTTACCGTCGAAAGTGTTGGACAAGTAGCGATGAGGGCTACTTGCTGCGCTATCATAAAATCGCACGCTTGGATGAGTGTGGGCAAATCGCCTTGAGCGTTGCGGTAAATGAGCTTGAGGGTTCCTCTTTTCTCACTGAAACCATTTTTATCTAAGGCTGCCAAAAAACCTTCTTTGGCCTTGGCAATGGTGGCATCTTCGAAAGCATCTAAAAAACCAATAGTAGGTATCATATTAAGGGTAGGCTTTGTATTGCATTGTATCAATATCAAACAAAGCCCCAGCAGGAATAAATTTTTCATACGTCTGTAAAACTAACCTGAAAAGCTATATTTGCAAAGCTAAATTTTTTGATTCTATGAAAATAATTGCCATTGGCCGAAACTACGCTGAGCACATAGCCGAGCTTCAAAACGAACGCCCCGAAGAACCGGTCATTTTTATGAAACCCGACACCGCGTTGCTTCGCCACAACGAACCGTTTTATCATCCTGCTTTCAGCAACGACATTCACCACGAAGTAGAATTGGTGTTGCGTGTTTGCAAAGAAGGCAAATACATTGATGCGAAATTTGCCGGTAATTATTATGATGCCATCGGTATTGGCATCGATTTTACGGCACGCGACCTACAAAACAAACTCAAAGCCAAGGGGCTGCCTTGGGAGATAGCCAAAGGATTCAATGGCTCTGCACCCATCAGCGATACCTTTATCCCAAAAGAAAATTTTCAGGATGTGAAAAATATCAACTTCGACTTGCAAGTGAATGGCACTCAACGCCAGCAAGGCAACACCTCGTTGATGTTGTTCGACTTTGACTACATCATTACTTATGTTTCTCAATTTTTTACCCTTCGCAAAGGCGATCTGATTTTTACAGGCACCCCCAAAGGTGTAGCAGCCGTGCAAGTGGGCGATAAGCTTCGGGCAAGCATTGAAGGGCAAAACCTGCTCGAATTTGAAATAAAATAATATGGCTTTTTGAAAGAGAGTAGTAAATTTGGGCTGAGTTTAACCTAATTGAACATTGTGCAACAAACACTTCGAAAATTACTTGTACCCATAGATTTCACCCTAAAACAGGGCAACTTAGACCAAGAAATCAGGCAAATTCAGTTCGACTCCCGTTTGGTTCAAGCCGGCGATGTGTTTGTAGCTGTCAAAGGGGTGGGTTCTGATGGCCATCAATACATAACCAAAGCCATTGAAATGGGCGCGGTGGCCATCGTTTGCGAAGAAATACCTACAACCCCTATTGCCACATCTTGTGCAGTTATTCAAACTTCCGATTCGGCCAAAGCCTTAGGATGGATGGCCGCCGCTTTTTATGATTACCCTTCTCGCAAACTTCAGTTGGTAGGCATTACAGGCACAAACGGCAAAACCACTACTACTACACTTTTGTACAAACTTTTTCAAGCCTTAGGTTATCGTAGCGGCTTGATTTCGACTGTACAAAACTACATCGATCAACGTATATACCCCTCGACTTTTACCACCCCCTACCCGCTCGAACTCCAAAAGCTATTGAGCGAAATGGTGGAGGCCGGTTGCACCCATTGCTTTATGGAAGTTAGCTCGCATGCCTTGGCACAACAACGGGTGGCCGGTTTGCAATTTGCCGGGGCAGGCTTTACCAACCTAACCCACGATCATTTGGACTTTCATAAAACCTTTGCTAACTACCTGAAAGCCAAGAAGTTATTATTTGATCAGCTCTCGAAAGAGTCGTTTGCAGTCGTAAACGCCGATGATAAAAATGGCTTGGTGATGCTGCAAAATTGTACAGCCGACACCCAACTCACTTTTGGGCTATCGAACGCGGCCAATATTCAAGGCAAATTGATGGAAAACACCCTGCAAGGCTTGCACCTCGAAATAGACCAACTGACCGTTTGGTTCAGACTCATTGGCAGCTTCAATGCTTCCAATATTTTATTGGTGTATGGCATCGCCCTACAATTGGGAGAAGACAAACAAGAAATCCTTACTGTCTTATCGGGGCTTGAATCAGCCTCGGGAAGGTTTGAACAGATTCGCGCTGCCTCCGGCCTGACCGCCATCGTAGATTATGCCCACACGCCCGATGCGCTCGAAAACGTACTCAAAACCTTGAACGACATTGCTACGCTCGACCAACGCATCATTACCGTAGTAGGGTGTGGGGGCAATCGCGATGCCACGAAACGCCCCTTGATGGCGAAAATAGCGTATGAAAACAGCGATTTTGTGGTGCTTACTTCTGACAATCCGCGCCACGAAGAACCCATCAAAATTTTGGAAGATATGCTGACCGGTATTCCTGCCGATTATGAGTCGAAAGCGGTGGTCATCGAAGACCGTAAAGAGGCCATACAATACGCTTGCCAGTGGGCTACCCCTCGCGACATTATACTGGTAGCAGGCAAAGGCCACGAAACCTACCAAGAAATCAAAGGCGTGAAATATCCTTTTGATGACAAAGCCATTTTACAAGAATTTTTATCCTGAAACCAAGCGCTTTGCTTTAACAGCCGCTTGCTAAACTGATTTGTTATGCTTTACTACTTGTTTGATTATTTAGACAAAAGATTTGATTTGATTGGTGCCGGTGTTTTTCAATACATTTCTTTCCGTGCTGGGATGGCGGTAGCCGTTTCTTTATTGATTGGAGCTATTTTCGGGCGCAAACTGATCGATCTGCTGCGAAGATTACAAGTGGGTGAAACTGTGCGCGACTTAGGGTTAGAGGGTCAAATTCAAAAACAAGGCACACCCACTATGGGCGGACTAATCATCATTGCTGCGATGGTTATTCCGGTGGTTTTGTTCGCCAAATTGGCCAATGTTTACATCATCCTATTGCTGATTTCGGCCATTGGCTTGGGGCTAATTGGTTTTTTAGACGATTACATCAAGGTATTCCGCAAAAACAAAGAAGGGCTGCAAGGCCGTCTCAAAATCTTAGGACAGGTAAGCATCGGCCTAATAGTAGGCACGGTACTTTATTTCAACGAAAATGTGGTCGTCAGACAATTTGCCAATCCCAAAACAGGCATATATGACAGCTCGCTGCGCACAAGCGCCCAACACCAAGACGTGAAGTCGATGATTACAACCATCCCTTTTTTAAAAAATAATGAACTGAATTACAGCCACTTAATCGCCTTTTTGCCCGATGGTTTCAATGCAGTTTTTTACATTCTTATCGTGATTTTCATCATCACAGCCGTATCCAATGGTGCCAATATTACTGATGGCATCGACGGCTTAGCTGCGGGCACTTCGGCCATTATTGGCATTACCTTGGGCGTATTGGCATATGTATCGGGCAATGCTATTTTTGCCCAATACCTTGAAATTATGTTCATTCCCAATCTTGGCGAGGTGGTGATATTTTGTGCGGCCTTTGCGGGTGCTTGTATCGGGTTTTTGTGGTACAATTCCTACCCGGCCCAAGTATTTATGGGCGACACCGGCAGTCTTTCCTTGGGCGGAGTCATTGCCGTATTGGCGCTTTCTATCCGCAAAGAATTACTCATTCCCATCCTTTGTGGGATTTTCTTGGTCGAAAACCTTTCGGTGATGATTCAAGTAGGCTATTTCAAATACACCAAGCGCAAATATGGCGAAGGGAGGCGTATTTTCAAGATGGCACCGCTTCACCACCACTTTCAAAAATCGGGCTACCACGAAGCCAAAATAGTTACCCGCTTTTGGATCATTGGCATTCTACTGGCCATCCTCACCTTGGCAACGCTGAAACTACGCTAAAAAACTGGCTAAGTTTATTGATTAATAAACCTGCTTTAATTCAAAACACAAGCCCATACTATGTTATGTGTCAATAAATTTTTTCACCCTATTTGTTTTTTGTATTACAATGGCTTATTTTAGCAATGGTTTACAATGTTTAACTCAAAACAAAAATTTCAATGAAAACAAATTTTATTGCTAAAAACCTTCTTGGCTTGGTATTCATCTTTACATTTTTACTTGGTTCTTCAGCTTTTGCCGGCACTGCTCCTTCTTTAGCCGACAAAGCTTCAGATAAACAAGAAAGAAAAATGGAGAAACTCCAGAAATTCTTGAACTCTAAATTTGGACAGTGGCTTGTGAAAACAGCCCTGAAAAAAGCTGAAAAGAGAGCTGACAGAGAAGAAGCTAAAATGGAAAAGGCCAAAGAACAAGGCAAAACCTATCGTGTGAAAGAGAAAAAACAAACGATGTTGGGTACCTTAGGCTTAGTAGGTATCATCTTGATGGCTGTAGGTTTAGTATTCATCATTTTAGGTCTAATCTCATTCATTCTCTCATTGTTGGGTGGTTTGATGTTATTGGCAGGTCTAATCATGTTAATCATTGAATTAGTAGGATAATCTCATATCCATCTTGATAAAGGCTACCTCCACAGGGTAGCCTTTTTTATTTTTTATGAAGCATACAGCATCTTCACAAAAGCACTAACTTTGCAACCCAAAAAGTAATTTTTCTTACAGTGCTACAAACTATATTCCGAACTCACACCTGCGGCGAATTACGCCCGTCAGACATTAACCAAATGACCACCCTTTGCGGATGGGTACACCGTGTGCGCGACAAAGGCAGCCTCATTTGGGTTGACCTCCGCGACCGCTACGGCATCACACAACTGGTGGCCGAAGAAGGCAAAACACAACCCGAAATCCTTCAACAACTTAAATCCTTAGGCAGGGAATTTGTAATCCAAGCTACCGGCAAGGTGATTGAACGGGTTTCCAAAAACCCGAATCTATCAACCGGAGACATTGAAATTTGGGTAGAAAAATTAGAACTACTCAATCCCGCCAAAACGCCTCCTTTCTTAATTGAAGACGAAACAGACGGGGGCGACGAGCTACGTATGCAACTCCGCTACTTAGATTTGCGCCGCAATGTTGTCCGAAAAAATTTAGAACTGCGTCACCAAGTCAACCAAGCCACCCGCCAATATCTGGACAGTTTGGGCTTTATGGATGTAGAAACCCCGGTGCTTATCAAGTCAACCCCCGAAGGTGCCCGCGATTTTGTAGTACCCAGCCGTATGCACCCCGGTCAGTTTTATGCGCTACCGCAATCGCCACAAACCTTCAAACAAATATTAATGGTAGCCGGAATCGACCGCTACTACCAAATCGTAAAATGCTTCCGCGACGAAGATCTACGCGCCGACCGGCAACCAGAGTTTACCCAAATTGACTGCGAAATGGCGTTTGTTACCCAGGCTGATGTGTTACAGACCTTTGAGGGACTTATCCGCTCCATTTTTAAAACTGTCAAAAACATCGATCTGCCTCCCCTTCCGGTGATGACTTATGCCGATGCTATGCGGCTGTATGGCTCAGATAAGCCTGATTTAAGATTCGGGATGGAGTTTGTCGAACTTACCCAGCTTGCCCAAGGAAAAGGTTTCGGCGTGTTCGACCAAGCCGAGGCAGTATTGGCTATTTGCGCCAAAGGCTGTGCGCATTATACTCGCAAACAACTTGACGAACTAACTGAATTTGTAAAGCGCCCACAAATTGGTGCCAAAGGTTTGGTATATGTCCGATATAATGAAGATGGTAGCCTCAAGTCATCGGTAGATAAATTTTATACAGAAGCCGACTTGACAGCATGGGTAAAGGCAACCCAGGCACAAAAAGGAGATCTGATTTTAGTACTATCCGGCACTTTGGCGGCCACACGAAAACAGCTCAGCGAATTGCGCCTTGAAATGGGCACACAGTTAGGCTTGCGCAATAAAAACCGCTATGTAGCACATTGGATCGTAGATTTTCCACTGGTCGAGTGGGATGAAGAAGCCCAGCGTTGGTTTGCGATGCACCATCCGTTTACCTCGCCCAAACCAGAAGATATTCCATTGATAGAGAGCGACTTGGGCGCTGTAAGAGCCAATGCTTATGATATGGTTATCAATGGAGTCGAAGTGGGCGGTGGCTCTATTCGCATCCACGACAAAGGTTTGCAAAATACGATGTTGCGAAAATTAGGTTTTAGTGCTGAGGAAGCCCAAGCCCAATTTGGTTTTTTGATGGATGCCTTTGAATATGGCGCTCCCCCACACGGAGGCATCGCCTTCGGATTCGACCGGCTATGTGCCCTGTTGGGAGGCGCTGACAGCATCAGAGATTTTATTGCATTCCCTAAAAACAATGCAGGTCGCGATGTGATGATCAACTCACCTTCGCCCATCGATGCAGCCCAATTGAAAGAATTAGGCATTACAACTACTCAAAAATAAAAAAGATACAAGCACTTGCTTGGTTTAAATAATTAATCTATATTTGCACTCATTTTTTGAGGAAGGACATAGCAATACAATAAAAGTAAAGCATATACAGTGGATACATTAAGTTATAAAACAATCTCATTAAACAAGGCAACCGTTCAAAAGAACTGGGTTCTTATCGATGCTGAAGGTGTCGTATTAGGACGTTTGGCAAGCCAAATTTCAAAAATTCTACAAGGCAAGACCAAACCGGGTTATACTCCCAACGTAGATTGTGGTGATAACGTGATAGTTATCAACGCAGATAAGGTTAAACTTACCGGTAAAAAATGGACTGACAAGGTGTATGTACGCTATACTGGTTATCCGGGTGGCCAACGCTTCGAAACACCACGCGAAATCGTAGAAAAAAAGTCAGCTACCATTTTAATTGAAAAAGCGGTGCGCGGTATGCTCCCTAAAACAAGATTAGGCAGAAGACTATTTCACAATATGCACTTGTTTGACGGCACAGCCCATCCGCACGAAGCGCAAAAACCCCAAAAAATTGAACTAACGTACTAAGGTAATACCATGGCAGAAGTAAAAGACATCAACAATACCATTGGCCGACGTAAAACAGCAGTCGCCCGTATTTATGTAAAGCCCGGAAAAGGCGAAATCAACGTCAACGGACGTAGTTTAGAAAATTATTTCCCTGTAGAGACCCTACAAACCATTGTAAAGCAACCTTTGGTAGTGATGGGTCAAAATGCCAATTTCGACATCTATGTCAATGTAGCAGGTGGCGGTGTGCGTGGCCAAGCCGAAGCCGTTCGTTTGGCAATTTCTCGCGCCTTGGTACAAGCCCTCAACATTGGTAGCGAATCCTTGGAAGACATTGAAGCACGCAAGCCTTTAAAGAAAGAAGGTTTCTTGACGCGCGACCCACGTATGGTAGAAAGAAAGAAATACGGTCGTCGCAAAGCACGTCGCCGCTTCCAGTTCAGCAAACGTTAATCTTTATTGTTTTTTTTATATATTATATGAATTCAATCGAATATAAAGACCTTATCAGTGCTGGCGTACACTTTGGTCACCTTACCCGCAAGTGGGATCCTAAAATGGCTCCATATATTTTTATGGAGAAAAATGGCATTCACTTGATCGACCTCAATAAAACCAAGGCTTGTTTAGAAGATGCTTTGGCTGCTGTAAAAAGCATTGTACGCTCTGGTAAAAAGGTTCTTTTTGTGGCTACCAAAAAACAAGCACAAGAAATTGTAGCCAAAAAAGCCAAAGAAGTTCAAATGCCTTATGTAACCGAAAGATGGTTGGGCGGTATGCTTACCAACTTTGTAACAGTTCGTAAGTCGTTGAAAAAAATGGCTACCATTGAAAAACTGCTCAAAGATGAAGCATTCTTGAAAAGTATCGCCAAGCGTGAAAAACTTCAATTAAGTCGCGAAAAAGCCAAACTTGAAAAATTGTTGGAAGGGATTAAGGACTTGTCCCGCCTTCCGTCGGCTTTGTTCATTGTTGATATCAAGAAAGAATCTATTGCAGTAGATGAAGCACGCAAATTAGGTATTCCTATCTTTGCGATGGTTGATACCAACTCTAACCCAAATTTGGTTGATTTCCCTGTTCCTGCTAACGACGATGCTTTCAAATCTATTGACCTCATTACTACGGCCTTTGCAGAAGCTATCAAAGAAGCCGGAAACGAGCGTAAAAAAGACAAAGAAGCTAATCAATTAGAGGAAGAAGAGCAAGCTAAAAAAGAAGCTGATTTACAAGAAGAATAGTTTATGTGAGCATTATACATTGAAAAGTTGAACATTGAACAAGCTTTCAATGTCCAACTTTTTCTATTTTATCATTTATATATCATAGGTTTAATTTTTAGGATATGGCTATTTCAGCACAAGATGTAAACAAATTGCGCCAAATGACCGGCGCCGGTGTGATGGACTGTAAAAAAGCCTTGGACGAAGCGCAAGGTAATTTCGAAGAAGCAGTCGTAAGTTTGCGCAAAAAGGGGCAAAAAATCTCTGAAAAACGCGCTGATATGGAAGTTAACGAAGGCATTGTTTTTGTAAGCACCAATGCAGACCAAACACAAGGCTTTTTGGTGGCTATCAATTGCGAAACCGATTTCGTAGCTAAAAATGAAGAGTTTGTAAAATTAGGCAACGCCATTTTAGCCAAGGCCATCGAAACACAACCCAATGGTTTAGAAGCTTTGAAACAAACGCCTGTATTAGATGGCAGATCTGCCGCCGAGCACGTTACTGAGCTGATGGGTAAAATTGGTGAGCGTATGGAAATTACGGCCTACGAGCACGTAAAAGGCGATAAAGTAATCTCTTATATTCACTTAGGTGCTAAGTTGGGTGTGTTGGTAGCAATGGATGGTGTCAATGGCAAAGATGTTAGTGAGTTAGGCAAAGACATCGCTATGCAAATTGCAGCTATGAAGCCTATCGCTTTAGACAAAGAAGATGTAGATGCTTCTGTATTGGCTAAAGAATTGGATATTGCCAAAGAACAAGCACGCCAAGAAGGTAAACCGGAGGCTATGCTTGAGAAAATTGCCCAAGGCAAATTGAACAAGTTCTACAAAGAAAGCACAATTTTGAACCAAGAATTTGTGAAAGACAACAGCAAAACCATTGCTCAATTGTTGAAAGAAGTAGATGCTAATTTAAAAATCAATGCTTTCAAGCGTATTTCTGTTACGAAGTAAGCCCTTTGGTTCAAATGAAAACAAAACCTTGCAGTTGAGAAGCTGCAAGGTTTTTTTATTGAAAATCGATTACTAAAACTTGAGCGTAACGCCTATATTCAATACATACTTAAATTGTGTTGGAATAAACTGTATACCATTAGGTCTTGTCAATTTGACTGCGTCATCGTAAATAAACTGCGTTGTAAAAGTAGTGTTGAAGATTTCATTTACCTTGAAGGTAAGAATAGTATCCCAGTTAACTACCCCGCGGTAAAGTTTTTCGTAGTTGCCAAACAAGTTGAACAAACTCTTGAAATTGATATTCTTCATCAAATCCCAATTCAAGGCGATATTCAAATTATAACCTACTTCTGAACGCACATTTTGGCCGGGTGTAACCCCAAAAGCACCTGCCCGTGAGAGCACCGGATCGGTTACAAAAGTAAAACGTCCCCCAATGGGTGAAAGTGTAACTGTTAAAATCTTATTGCGATACACAAACCCTACAGTAGCTAAGGCAAAGGCAGGGGAGAAAAAAGTCGAAATTTCTCTATCAATCACTTCTTTCCGAGAGGCAGAATCTATCCGAAAAGTATAACCGGAGAGCATCTGAGTACGAAGGTTTAACCCTGCCGACACCCCCCAATTTTTATTAATCCGCCGCTCGTAGTTTGAATTCAAAACCAACTGATCATCTGTCTTTTTAAATAACCGATCCGAGCCACCTACTCTTGCAATCCCTAAAGCTGCTAAAATGCTGCTTTCCCAAATGCTTCTATCTGTTTCGCGCTTGAGGTTTCCGTTGAAGATACCCCCTACTGAAATGGCATTATCGCCCCCACCTGCCCACTCTTGGAGGCCAATATTGGTAAAAGTAAAAGTAACTGAACCACTGGAAGTCCATAATTTACGCAAGGAGTCTGGAGTTTGCTTCAATTCTTTAACTTTGTAATCGTCTTTGCCTAAATTTTGCGCTGAGGCATTCCAATGGATTACGATTGAAAGTAACACGATGAAAAGGCTACTAAGTACATTGTTCTTCATAATTTGTAAGTATTAAAGGTGATGAATAGGGTTAAATTTAAGCACATTTTTATCAATAATATCGTCATCAGTCTTCAAAAGTTTATAAACTTCTAAGTTTTAGCAATCAATTGGCAAATACTTATTTCTCATTTCAGCAGTTTACTATCCAACAAGACAAAAGCCCTATGAAAGTCTGCACAGATTCTTGTATTTTGGGGGCAATGGCTTGTGTAGAAGGTAAAAAACAAGTACTTGACATTGGCACTGGCACTGGTCTTTTGACTTTGATGATGGCGCAACGCAACCCTGAAGCCTACTTCACTGCTTTAGAAATTGATGCTCTGAGTGTGGAACAAGCTCAAAAAAATTTTGCTCAAAGTCCTTGGTCTGATAGATTAAAGGTGATAGGCTGTTCTTTACAAGCATTTAGCAGTGGATTTGTTGACAAAAAATTTGACTTCATTGTATCTAATCCGCCTTTTTTTAGTAATCATCTAAAGCCTCATAGCAAATCCACAAAAATCGCCCTTCACAATGACGACACCTTGCCTTT
The DNA here is from genome assembly GCA_003449595.1 of Microscillaceae bacterium. GTDB lineage: Bacteria > Bacteroidota > Bacteroidia > Cytophagales > Microscillaceae > UBA8158. The sequence continues at coordinate 11,764 of DMHB01000037.1, forward strand.
TGAGGATTTATGTCATTACACCGAGCCATTACTTGCCGAAAATGGTGAAATCTTAGTTATGTATCCGGGCTATGAAGCCAACCTTTTTTTGGAAAAAGCCCGGGCTTATGGGTTAATTTGTGTAGAAAAAATACAGATCAAACACTATCCGGAAGCAGACAAAATTTTTAGAACAATTGTCAAACTCCGCAAAGTCTCTTCGGCAGGTATATGCCTAGAATTAGTATTTCACATCTGCAATGC
>DMHB01000035.1 GCA_003449595.1 Microscillaceae bacterium
CGATCTTTGAATGGTTGAATACATACAAAAGGAAGTTGCTACTCAAAATGCACAAAATAATCGAAACAAACCAACGTAAGCATAAAAAAGCCCTGCTTTGCTTAGCAGGGCTTCCAATATAGTGGAAAAAGGCTTAGCCTTTGATAATTTTCAACATCATTTCACCAATTTCGGCAGGTGAATCTACTACGTGTATGCCATGTTCGCGCATAATACGCATTTTGGCTTCTGCGGTATCGTCGGCTCCTCCGATAATGGCACCTGCGTGTCCCATTCTGCGTCCTTTGGGAGCAGTTTGCCCTGCAATGAAACCTACTACTGGTTTTTTGTTGCCATTGGCTTTGATCCAACGGGCTGCTTCGGCTTCCATTCCCCCACCGATTTCGCCAATCATCACGATGCCTTCGGTTTCAGGGTCGTTCATCAAAAGTTCAACAGCTTCTTTGGTTGTCGTGCCAATGATGGGGTCTCCGCCGATACCAATGGCCGTGGTTTGCCCTAAGCCTACTTTGGTCAATTGGTCAACTGCTTCGTAGGTCAATGTACCCGATTTTGAAACCAACCCAATAGGGCCTTTCTTGAAGATAAAGCCGGGCATAATGCCCACCTTGCACTCTTCGGGCGTAATGATGCCGGGACAGTTTGGCCCAATCAAACGAGTATCTTTATTTTTTAGATAGTTTTTCACCAATACCATATCACGGGTAGGAATGCCTTCTGTGATGGTGATGATTACTTTGATGCCTGCATCGGCTGCTTCCATAATGGCATCGGCGGCAAAAGCAGGTGGCACAAAAATAATCGAAACATCAGCACCTTCTTGTTGCACAGCCTGCAAAACCGTATTGAACACAGGGCGCTCTAAGTGCTTTTGGCCTCCTTTGCCGGGAGTAACCCCTCCTACTACTTTGGTGCCATATTCTATCATTTGTCCGGCGTGAAAAGTGCCTTCCGAACCGGTGAATCCTTGCACGATAACTCGTGAGTTTTTATTGACTAATACGCTCATATACTCGTTTGTAGATTGTTTTTTTAGCTTTGCAAAAATAGGTCTTTTTCGGCCTTATGCAAATTTAATTCTCTTGTTAGCGTAACTATGTCAAAATTTGCATCTACCTTATCGACCAAAACAAGGTTCTAAACACCTCGCTCAAAAACAGTGTCGTTCAATTTTCTTTCCAATAATCTTGAAAAAATTATCAAGACTTCTTCACAGCTTATAGCTTTTCTATCCTTTATCGCTTATCAAATGTATGCAAACTCCCTCGCAAGAAATATGGCAAAATTGCAAGCAATCCCTTCAGAAAAATAACCAGTTTAGCCCCGAAGAAGCTTCTTTTCTGTCGTTTTGGATAATCGAACACCGCTTCGGATTGCCCCAAAAAGATGTTTTACTCAATAAGCCGCTGCTAATCAATACGTTGGATGGCTATTGGCTGGAAGAAACCCTCCGCCGGTTGCGCCGACAAGAGCCTATTCAATACGTTTTAAACGAAGCCTACTTTGCCGATCTCAAGTGCTATGTCGATCAGGCCGTACTTATTCCCCGCCCCGAAACCGAACAATTGGTGCAAATCATTACCTCCCAAAGTGATCCTCAAAAAGCCTACCACATAGCCGATTGCTGTACAGGTAGTGGTTGCATTGCGCTTGCTTTGGCCAACCAACTGCCCCAATCGACCTGCTATGCCATCGAGCTATCAGACGAAGCCTTGGCCATTGCCCAAAAAAACCAACGAAACTTGCTTCCCGATGCGGCTTTTATGTGGATAAAGGCCGATTTATTGAAAGACACTATTGACATCGAAGCGCAAAGTCTTGACATTGTGGTATCCAATCCGCCTTATGTGCGCCTGTCCGAACAGCTACAAATGCAGCGCAATGTATTGGATTATGAGCCTGCCTTGGCACTTTTTGTAGCAGATGAAAATCCTTTGGTTTTCTACCAAGCATTGGCCGACCGAAGCTGGCTTTGGCTGAAGCCCGAAGGTAAGATTTTTATTGAAATCAATGAGGCTTTGCCCAATGAAACAGCTGCTGTTTTTCAAGAAAAAGGATTTCCGGAGGTTCAAATCCTACCTGATTTTAGAGGCAAACCGCGCTTCATGGTGGCTCAACGCTGACCACTGTTTTACTCTTTTTTTTCTTCGGTAGTGGTTTGCTGTTTTACAGGCGATTCTGTGGCTTGCTTTTCAGCAGCATTTACCGGGGCTTGGTAAGTATAATTTTGCTGAACCGGTGGTGGATTTTTATCTACTTCTAAACGCTCAGCCAATTGCTTGGCTTTGTCCCAATCGGGTTTGAGCAAATGTGCCTCTTTGGCCACTTTGAAGGCTTCTTCCATTTTCGCTTGTTTCACCAACGCCAACGCCAATTGGTATTTGGCTTCTGCCGATTGGGGCTGGTGCGTGAGCAGCTCACGGCTATACCGTTCGGCGGCTTTGTAGTTTTCTCGCTGGTATGCCAATTCCGACAAGGTAAGCCACAAACCCACCCGATGCGGGTGTAGTCTGACTACTTTCTCGTAAAAAATCATTGCACTGTCCGGTTGTTGGAGTGCTTGCATACATACCGCCTTTCTCAGCAACAACGTTGCGTGCTGAGGTGCCCATTTTAGCCAAGGATTTAGATAAGCAAGCGCTAAAGTAGGATTGTTGGCGCGCAAGGCTGCCATACACAAGTAGTTGGTAATTGAGGCTGTAGGGTTTTTGTCATACGCTGTTTTCAACAAAGAAAGGGCTTTGGTACTATCGCCTTGCTGCAAAGCCAATAAACCTTGCGCCCAAGCCAAGTTGGCATCGCCCGAGGCAAGTAACTGCTGCAAAGTATCTACCCAACTGCCCAAACTTGGCTCTGCCAATTCGGCGGCCAATAGCGTCTTGCCGAGGTAATAATCTGCTTTGGCCACACACTGGCTTGCTTTGAGCGATTTCATCCAACGGCTGGCTTCTTGTGGCTTATCCATTTGCAGGTAAATAGCCGAAGCCAGTAAAACATATCGACAATTTACACTGTCGAACTTCAAGCTATTCCGAATGTAACCCAAGGCAGCCGTATCGTTGCCTTGCTGATAATAAATTTGCGCAATTTGGTAATGCAGCGCAGGATTATTGGGCGACTCTTGCAAAGCCTGATCGAGCATACGCAAAGAAGCTTGCCAGCTTGCTTGCTGTTCGGTGGGCATTTTTACAAATTTCATCCGCGTTGGCTCGTGATCATCGCACGACGAAAGCCAAGCTTGGCCTGCCAAACAAAGCACTGCCAAAACCCGCGACCCTATTTTATTTAGTTGCATACAACCTTCATTCTATTTTTTTTAGTTCAAGCCCGATTGCTTTGTCAAGGCATCAAACGTATAAGCAATATTTCGATGAGTAAAAAGAGCAAAGCCCCCCATAAAAAGTATTTCCAAAGGCTAATCTGGAGGTTTTTTTCTTTAAAATTGGCGATAAAGTTAGCACTTTGTTTCAAGTCTAAGAACTGTACGTTTTTAAACTTGGCAAATATTGACTTTAGATCTTCGGTGGTATAACAAGCCAATTCAGATTCTTCTTTGTTGAAATTAAATGCCAAAATAGCCTCTGTGTCCTGATCGCCCACCAATTTGTAGTAGCCGGCGGCAATGCTTTGTTCGGGCATTTCGAGCAGCAAATCTTGATCGACTACCCTTTGCGCCGGTACAAAACTGTATTGCTCGCCTACCAATTTATAGACCTGGTTTTTACGCAAACCTTTCAGACGCAAACGGATGTTTTTTTCGTCGAACGTATAGGCCAATCGCTGCAAAGCACTACGGCTATTCGAGGCCATTTGGTACATAGTGGGCACAAATAAGGCGTGTCGGGCAAAGTTTCCCAACGTGGTTTGTAAGGGCGCTGCAAACAAATAAGCCTTGCCACTTCCCAAGGCAAAGGCTGCTAAGTAGCTGCTTTTGTTTTTGTAAGTCAAGATATTTTCGCCTTGGTTGCTCCATTGCAATACGGGCTTCACAGAAGGCATTTCGATGTTGGTCGGAATTTTATCAAATACCCCTTTGTAAAATGGATTGAATAATCCGGTAGATTCCAAAGTATAATTGACGGTATTGTTGTCTTTGTTGTTCAAATCTTTATTCACCTGCACGTTAGCCGCCCCAATGTCTTTCAGAAACCCCATAAAACTTGCTCCGGGGGTAATGGGTGGAAAAATGGCCACCACCCCTCCTGCTTTTAAGAAAGCCAATAATTGTGTTTTCATCTCGCCTTCTATGCGATCTACCTCATTGAGTACTACCAAATTGGCTTGCGCGATGCGGTTGTAATCCAAATTATTGGCATTGGCGTTTTCGACAACAAAACTATTTTCGTTGCTGAACGCTGCTCCTATAAAATTTGAGGTATTGGTTTGGCTAACTTGTAAAATATTGACCGGCGCGGCGGCATCCAACGCAAAAAAATACTCATTGTCAAAAGCGATGGGGAAATCGTCGAACACAATCTTGCAAGATTTCCAGCCTTTGCTATCCAACGTAAAGCTGAAATTGGCCGTAGCTTGGCTTTGGGCAGGTAAATTGATATTGGTAGTAGAAACCTGCCGATTGTCCACAAATAGTTTCAAAACCAAGCCTTCTTTCGCTTCAGCAGCCGTGTTTTTCAGGCGTACATTCAGCTGGTTGGTTTCTAATAACTTTACGAAAGGATTGGCCATCCAAACCGAATCTACATATACATTGGCTTGTTGGTCGGCGAGCAAAGGTATTAAGTAATAACTGTTGAGGCTATCCAATTTGATTTGATTGAGGTTTCCGGCGGTGCTTTTCTGAAAATCGGAGAACCAAAAAATCTGATGCCCTAATTTGGTTGACTGATCAGCTGCCAATTTGCGCTGCCTGCGATCGACGGTGGCCAAATCGCGGGGTGTGTTTGAAAACTTGACTTCTGTCAGCCTGTCTTCCATCTGAGCACTACTCAACGGATATTGTTCCTTGTTTTCAAACTGGTTGGTTATCAACTGAAAAGATGCTGATTTTGGGAAAACACGCACCAATTCGCCTACCAACCGGGTGGCCAAATCTAACTGCTTTTCGTTGCCCACTTCGTTTTGCATACTGTACGAATTGTCCACATAAAGGCTGATAAGTCCATCGGGCTGGTTAATTTTCTGTTGGTTGGGACTGGGCAAATAAGGCTGTGCAAAGGCCAACACCAAAGCCGCCAAAAAAAGCAAACGAGCCGCCAAGATGAGCCATTCTTTCAGTCTGCGAAAGGTATTGGTTTCTACTTTAAGCGCTTTGAGCAAAGCTACTTGACTGAAATACACCCGTCTGATACGCCGAAAGTTGAAAAAATGGACAATGATCGGAATAAGCAACACAGACAAGGCCCATAAAAACTGCGGATAGATAAATTTCATCGAGTGGCTTCAGGATTTGGACTTTTAAAATGTAAAGTTTATGCTTTTTGACCAAAAGTAGGTTTTTTTACAAAAATAAATTCTATTTTTGAATAGGGAAAAGACTTGATTAGCACATTATTGCTGTGGTGGTTCGCCACAGTTTTTGCAGGCTAAGCCCTTCAACAGCCACCCATACGACACCCCCTATTTGAGATCGATTTGTAATCAAGTTCTTTTCCTTTTTTTCACAAAAAAAGCCTCAAAACGTTGAGGCATTTTCATCATTGTTTTGTATCTTTGACTTAGTAAAAGCCTTGGTTAGCATCCGTGCTGTGGTGGTTCGCCACAGTTGTCTTGAAGCCCTCCATACTTCACCGGACGCTAATGTCATTCAGCGTGTTTTATCGGCATAGTAGTCCCCCGAAAAGCAGAAAACCGCTGATTACGCGTGGCGCGGTTTGTCGTTTTTCAAGGGACTACTATGCAGACCCACA
>DMHB01000280.1 GCA_003449595.1 Microscillaceae bacterium
TCTGGTGGTTATGGATACTATGTGGTAGTACGGCATTACAATGGCTTGGAGACTTTATATGGCCATATGAGTGCGCTCAAAGTGGAGAGTGGGCAAAAGATCAAGGCAGGTCAGTTGATCGGTTTAGGGGGAAGTACCGGTTATAGCACCGGCCCTCATTTACACTTTGAAGTACGTTACCAAGGAAATTCTATTAATCCTAACCTAATTTTCGATTTTTCAGGAGCAAAAATCACTGTTAGGATGCAGGACTTTACCTTGACTCCTGAACACTTCCAACATTATGGCAATCAAATCAGAATGGGGGTTTATCATTCGGTGATGTTAGGTGAAACCTTGGAGACCATCAGCCAAAAGTACAATATCCCTGTCGATCAACTTGAAAAAAACAACGATTTAAAGTCACCTGAACTTTGGGTAGGCCAACGACTTCGTATTCGCTGATTTTTATCTGAATAAATGCCTCAGGCGCTATTTTTTCCCAACCTAAATATTTCCCCAACAATGGTTGCTGTAGCATCCGGCTTAGCCAATAGTTGAATGTTAGCCGCCAATTCGTTACGCATTACTTCATCGCCCAATAATGCCAAAATCTTGGCCGATAATACCTGTTTAGCTTCTGCATCGGGAACTACCAAAGCAGCTTGGATATTTGCCAAAGCCATCGCATTGTGCATCTGGTGGTTATCAGTTACGTGTGGCGAGGGCACTAAAATACATGCTTTTTTAACGCAGCAAAGTTCTGCAATAGATAAAGCCCCTGCGCGTGCTACTACAACATCTGCGGCAGCATAGGCCTGCGCCATTTGATGAATAAACTCAAATACACGTACTTGGTCATTCGCTTGGCTACTATGTTTCGCTTGTTCAAAAAAAGCTTTGCCGGTTTGCCAAATGATTTGCACACCAGCATCTTGCAGCTGAGGCAGGGCTGCTTCTATGCTTTGGTTGATAGTTCGCGCACCCAAACTACCTCCCACTACCAACAAAGTTGGCTTTTCAGGTGAAAGGCCAAATGCTTCACGGGCAGTTACTTTATCAGGCAGATCTACCAGCATTTCACGCCTTACCGGATTGCCTGTGATTTTAATTTTGTAGGCTGGAAAAAACTTCTCCATTCCTTCAAATGCTACGCAAATTGCGTTTACTTTTTTGCTAAGCCATTTATTGGTTAACCCAGCAAATGAGTTTTGCTCTTGAATCAAGGTGGGAATACCCATAGAAGCAGCCATCCATAGTAAAGGCCCGCTAGCATAGCCTCCTACACCAATGGCAACATCAGGTTTGAATTGTTTTAGGATTTTGCGGGCTTTCCATAGACTGGATATTACCTTGAAAGGAAAAGATAAGTTGTCAATGGTCAGCCTGCGTTGGATGCCACTAATCCAAAGTCCTTCGATGGAATAGCCTGCCGCAGGCACTTTTTCCATTTCCATTCTGCCCAAAGCGCCCACAAATAAGATCGCAGCCTGTGGATTTTGTAACTTGATTTCGTGTGCGATAGCGATGGCTGGGAATACATGCCCTCCGGTTCCTCCACCACTGATGATGTAGCGATTGGCCATAACGGTTTATAAAAATTAAATAATCAATTAAGACTTTACCAAATTTTGAGTGCCAGTTGTGTCATTTCCCAAAGGCACATTTTCATCTATTTCTCCCCTGCTCACGCTCAAGATAATACCAATGGCCATCCCTGTAAATAGCAAAGAAGTGCCCCCCATACTAACCATAGGCAGTGGAATACCCGTGATAGGTACTAAGCCCACTGCTACACACATATTGAGCAAGGCTTGCATGACTATGCTAAAACTAAGCCCTACGGAGAGTAAACCCCCAAAAGCAAGTTTAGAGCCCAACATCACGACCATCCCACGATAGAGCAACAATACATACAACCCCAAGACCAACAAACCGCCCAATAAACCATACTCTTCCAAGATGATAGCATAAATAAAGTCGGAGTAGGGGTGAGGCAAGAAATTCTTTTGGTCTGAGTTGCCGGGACCTTTTCCCAGCAATCCTCCTGTAGCTATGGCTATGTAGGATTGCTGGGCTTGAAAGTGGATTTCTTCGGGATTAGTAAATTGCTCAATGCGACTTCTTGCAGTACCGAATCGTTCACCCACATACAAGGCCATCATTATGGATGTAGCCCCCACTAAAAACATTAATATCAGATAATTGGTAGGAATCCTTCCAATATAAATCAACATCATACAAGTCAGGAAAAGTAGGACGGCATTGGAAAAGTTGCTCAGGCCAATAAGTGCACATATGACCCCGGTCCAAATTAGTACAGGTTGGATAGAGGTTTTGAAATCGTGTAATTCATATTGCCGCTTCGCCAACATAGCGGCAATGTTAGCAATGAGTGCCAATTTGGCTAAATCAGAGGGCTGAAAGCTTTGATTGATCAGAGGAATGGTGATCCATCTTGAGGCTTCGTTGATGGTAACACCAAACTTCCAAGAAAGGAGTAACAGAGGCACACTGACCAGTAGAGCAATTCGGGAAATTCGGGAATAATATCGATAGTCCACTTGGTGGCAAATCCAAATTAAAAAAATACTCAACGCGATGAGGATGCCATGTTTGAACAAATAATACTCTGTATTGCCTTGTAAACGTCGATAAGCCAGCGTACCGGTAGCGCTATAAACCACCAATATACTGATAACTGAAAGAGACAAAGCTACTAACCAAATAAGCTTATCGCCTTTTAAATTCTGGTTTACAATTTTTACAAAAGGCGATTGTTCAAAATCGGATTGCATCGCCTTGATTCTATTGGGTTGAGCTTCTAATGCCATTTTTTGTAGGGATCGTTGGTTTAGTTATTCAATGACAAGACGGCTTTTTTAAATTGGTCTCCCCTGTCTTCATAATTTTTAAACAGGTCGAAACTGGCACAAGCAGGAGAAAGCAGTACAATATCGCCAGCTTGTGCCAGTTCAAAAGCTTGT
>DMHB01000438.1 GCA_003449595.1 Microscillaceae bacterium
GCCCCCAATCGTGAAAGTGCCCCAATAGGACGCACGTCCTTAACTTCGTTTCAGTTCTTTCTGTGCCTCATAAAATGCTTTGTTTTTATTGCCCAGCTCCAGCCATTTTTGATAAAAACTAACCATCAGTTTTTGGGTGGCTTCGTCTGAAACTTTGAACAAACTCATCACCACAGCTTTGGCTCCGGCAACCCCAAAAGCCCGTTGTAAGCCAAATACACCTTCACCAATTTGCACATCGCCCAAGCCGGTTTCGCAAGCACTGAGGATAACCAGCTCAGTTTTATCAAAATTCAAATTCATTACTTCATAAGCCGTCAGCACCCCGTCTTCGTCGCCTTCGGTGTAGTTGCCTCGTAGAAAATCACCTGATCCTTCCAGCAATAGGCCGGAACGCAGCAAAGGTTCTTGGCGCTGCCGGTTGAGTCCGGCGTGGTTATCTACTTTTTGGTCGGGAATAAAAAAGCCGTGCGTAGCAATGTGCAAAACCCGTGTGCTGGGCAAGCTTTTCATTTGCTCTTCGGTGGCTTGGCTGAGCACATAGTTAGCCACCTCCCATCGGTTGGTTTTCAAGATCGCCGTAATTTCTTGGATTTCACCGGCAGTGCCGGGCAACTGGGTGATAAAGTTTTTGGTTGAAGAACGCATTTTTTCCACCTTGTCTTCGGTAGGCGAAGCGCCCAGTGCCTCATAAAATACCGGATTACCTATCAGAATCGCATTGTTGGCGTAGGTTATGGCTTGCTGTGTAGTTGTTTTTCCCTTGCCCTTCTTGCCTTTGCCTGCTTTTTCGATCAAATCGCGGCTACTACTCATCATTACTACGTGCGTTCGGTCTAACACATAACTTCCGGTAGAATCAATCAGCAACGAACTCATACTCACTTGGTTATACACCCCATCGGCAGATAAGTAAACAGTGGGTTTATCGCCCAAAGCCACTTCGATGGGTTGCCAAAATTTACTGTAAGAATAGCTATCTTCTTTTTGGTTTCGTATGCTGTTGCGATAATAATTCAGGTAGCGTGTTTCGAGGTCTTTGCCATTTGAAAGCAATACCAAATCGGGATTTTTCTTGGTTTCTGCCGTAACAATCAAAGCAGCATATAAAATAGAGTCGCTTCTAAAATCTTTGTCAAAATAGCGCAAACGGATGATTTCTACGGCGGCTTCGTCTTTTTTAAGTGCCAAGCGAATATCCTTCCAGTCGTACTGTGCATACAACAGGCTTTGCGCAAACTCGGCTGATTTCTCGCTTAGTTCTTTTTCGAGTCCTTCGATTTCGCGTTCTACTTTATTGAGCGCAGCAGCGCTGTCGGCTTCGGCTTCTTCGCCTACATTCAGGCTTTTGCTGATGTAGTCTTTCAGGGTTAGCCATCGGTCAAACTTGGTTTTCAGTTCTTCGTCGTTGCTATTCAGAATGCTTTGGCGAATTTTTACAGACGAATTGAGCAAAACGGCCTTGGTGGCCAACGAGTAGTCAAACATTTCGGCCAGTAGTTCTGGGCGCGTGTCTTTTTGCTTGAGGATGAGGTTATTGTAAAACTCGATATCGGGACGGATAATGTTCCAAAACCTGGCTTTTTCGCGTTCGCTTAGTCCGGGGAAATATACATTGATAAAATTGAGGTATTCGGCGGTTGTTTTCTGTAAAGCTTTGGTAGCCTTGTCGAAGTCGCCCATAATGTAGTACATCTGCCCCAGTTTGCCGGTGGTACGCAAGTAGCTGGGGTGTTGCTTGCTAAATAGCTTTCGGTAGGTTTTTTGCGCTTTCAGATATTCTTCTTCGGCCTCCACAAATTTGTTCTGATGAGTCAACACATCGCCCAATAGGGTTTGCACCTCAGCCGCATTCACGTTGCGCTTACCTAATTTATCGACCCATATATTTTCTGCTTCGGTTAGGTTGGCATAGGCCACATCGAACTTATCGTTTTCTATGTGAATGATAGCCAAGTTTTGCAAAGCATCAGCATAAAGCGGGTGTTCATCGCCAAAACTCTTTGAAATAATTTTCTGCGCATCCGTTAGCTTCTTTTCCGATTTTTCGGCAAAGCCAATATCTATCGAATATTCGGCAGCAGCCAACGTGATAAGTGAATGTGCTATTTCGATGCTGTATTCGCCCAAGATTCTATCCTGAATTTTGAGGGCTTTTTCCAGATACCATACTGCCCGCTCAAAATCACCTAAGTTGAGATAAATCTGCGCCTGAATGTTGGCGGCTTGGCTATAGCGTAGCGAGGTATCGCCCAGCACCACTTCTGCAATCACCATCGAGCGGCGGCTGAGGCGGTCGGCTTCGGTGTATTTGCCTTTGGTCAGCATCAAGTCGGCATATTGGATGAGGGTGCCAATCAAGATTTTATTATCTGTACCATACGTTTTTTCTTTGTAGGATAAGATTTGGTTAAGGACGGCTTCTGCGTCGTCATAATTACCTGAAATGGCCAACACCGCAGCGTTGTCTTCCGAAGCCACCATTTTACCGGCCTTGAGGTCTTGTTTTTTGGCTTGGGTGTTCAAAATCTCAGCGGCCTTGTCATATAGCCCCATAATGTTAAAAAGCCGTGCTTGTGCTTGCATCGCATATTTATACTCGGGGGTATCTTTCCCTTTGAGGCCCTCCAAAATCGCAATGGCTTTTTTCAAGGTGTCTTGCGCTTGGGGGTATTCGCCGTAGCGAGAAAGCAGCTCCGCCAAGCGAATTTGTTGGTAGGCCGTTTCGACACTTTGTTGGCCATACGACATATCGAGGGCTATTTTTACCTCTTCGGCATAGTCGATGGCATTCATAAAGTCGTCGGTCAACTCGAAAAATGCAGACACATAGTTGACCAAAGCAGCGTAGTCTTTGTGGTAATAGATGATTTCGTTGAAAATGGTGTCTTGCGGGTGAGCATCGAAAATAGCCCTTAGTTTGGGCACATCGTTGCTATACTGGGTAAGATAGTTGCCCAGCTCCAATTGATAAAGCAAATAAGCCGGGGCTTTTTCGCCCATAATTTGGCGCATTAAATCGTTGGCAGTTTCAATATTTTTTTGGGCTTCGGGCAGGTTGAGCGCCAGCTCAGTTTGGATTTCATATTTGAGTTTCAGCATTTGAGGCCGCATGGTGTGCAGCTCGGGCAGGTTGGTGGTGTTTACGGCCAAGGCGCGGTTCAAATTGGCCAAGGCCGGCGCTGCTTGGCGGGCATAAAAAGCCATATTGCCTTGCAAAAAGCTGATTTTGGCTTGGTAAATATTTTCGCCCGGGTAAGTCTTGGCAACGGTTTTCAACAAGGTACTCAGCGCCTTATTCGAGCCGGCATCTTCTACATCGTTGTTGTCATCATCGTCGGGGTTGGTGGCCTCTTTTTTGCCTTTTTTCTTCTTCTTTTTGTCTGTTTCCCCGTTTTTGGTGTCGTCGGTTTTGGGGTCTTTTTTATCCACATTGCTGTTATCGGGTATCGCCACAGCGCCAAATTTTATTTTGGAGGCCGGTTGGTTATAAGTCTGCGCCATCAAATAATTGATCTGCGCTTGGATATTCCATTTATGGGTTTTCTTCGAAGCTTTACTTGCCTGTTGGAAGGTCTCCTCAGCCGATTTGGTTTTTTCGTAGTCTAATTCATTCTCGCCCATCGCCAACATAAATAGGGTGGCTTCGGGGCTTTTCGACTTGGCATAGTCGCTCAATTGTTTTTCAAAAGCCTCGGCTTCTTTTTGGCCATCGTCATAGGCGCCTACTTGGGTTTGGGTGCGGATGCTGTTGACTACGGCGGTGAGGTATAAGCTTTTCCGATAGTCTTCGTCTAAGGTAGAAAACTTATCTACCTTGTCGGAGGCAGGCATCCATCCATAAGGTTTGGGGTTGTCAGCAGCTTGTTTGAGGTAGTATTTCAGCCAAGTGTTGAGCGCCAAGGCTTGGTTAAGGTATCCCTGAGCTGTTTTGATGCGTACCCATTGCAAGGTCAGTTCGGCATAGAGCAGCGAGTCGGGGGTGGTTTGTTTTTTCCATTCGGCCAGGGCTGCATTCAATAGTTGTTCGGCTTTGTTATACTGTGTGGCTTCTATCCAAACATCGGCACCACGAACCACGCCTGCAGCATACCTGTAAAAAGCTTTGGGGCTACTTTTATCGGCGCTTTGCCAAACGGACTCTGCGCTAGCCAATTTTTGCTGCATCAGGTCGAAATTACCCATTCCTTCATAGGCGCGTGCACTAGCTACATCAATCCAAGCTGCCAGCAGCGGATCGCCTTGTTTGGCCAAGGTCGAAGCTACTTTTTGAAAAGCATCTATCGCTTTGGCATAAGCCCCTTGGTCTAATTTCTTGTCGGCAGTTTTGAACGCATTTTCCCAAGTTTGCGCCCAAACGGGGGTATAAAACATTCCATAGACGAGCAGAAGCAGTAAAAATTTACGCATAAAGTTGTTGGTAATGGTAAGACATAATCAAATTTAATCATTTTTTTAAACTCCCTGCATTAACTTTAGGCTTATCAACCCAAAACTGTGGAATTATGTCGTTTCTCAAACATTATTTCCTTGTCGGATGCTTGGTTTTGAAGGCAAGTTTTCTGGCAGCCCAAACCCCCATCGCGCAGTTTAGTTTCACCGGGGCGGCGGGCAACGAAGCCTCTTTTGCGCCCGATGCCCAACCCGCCAACGGCACGCTCTCGAATATGGGCCGCGGGCCGGGCAACACAGCCAGTAGCTTTGGCGGAGCTTTTAGTGCCACCAATTTCCCGACAGGAGCTATCAACCTTACCAATTACTTCAGCTTTACCATCCAAGCCCAAACCGGTAATTTCCTGACCCTTACGCGCATCGATTTGGACGAAACCCGCTCGCTCACCGGCATCCGCGATTGGGAAATACGCTCCAGTTTAGATGGATTTGCGGCAGCCATTGCCACCTTCAATGTGCCCGACAATAGCTCGACCCGCACCCAGACCATTACCCTTTCGGGAAGTTTTGCCAACCTGCCTTCCTCCACGGCTGTCGAGTTTCGCATTTATGGCTATACCGCCGAGGCCGCAGGAGGCACTTGGCGCATCGACAATGTGCGGCTTTTTGGCGCTATCGGCCCACCCGACCTCACCCCGCCCACCGCACTCAGTATTACCCCCATTGCGGCCAATCAGCTCCAAGTACTTTTTTCGGAAGCGGTAAGCCTCGCCACAGCGCAAAACACGGCCAATTACAGCCTTTCGGGATTGGGAAACCCCACCGCTGCGGTGCGCGACGGCGGTAACCCGGCCTTGGTAACCCTGACTTTGCCCTCGGCTATGACCGACCTGCAAGCCTATACCCTGACCGTGCAAAATGTGCAGGACGTAGCCAACAACACGATGAGTACACAAAACCTCAATTTTACATATTTCACCCCTTCGACTCCGTCGTTCCGGCAGGTGGTCATCAACGAAATAATGGCCGACCCTACCAATGCCAACGGGGTGGTCGGTTTGCCCGATGCCGAATACGTAGAACTTTACAACACCACCAACCGCCCCATCAACCTCAATGGATGGACGTTGGAAGGCACTGGCTCGGCTACCTTCCCCAATGTAGTCATTGCGCCCAATGGTTTTGTGTTGGTTTGCTTGCAAGCCGATGTATCGAAATTGACCCCATTTGGCACGGTGATCAGTTGGGGCACTTCAGGCACACTGACCAACACCGGCGAAGAACTCATCCTGCGCGACAATACCAACGCCGTGATCGACCGATTTACCTACAACGACGATATGTATCGCGATGCACGCAAAAAAGACGGCGGCTGGTCGTTAGAGCAAATCAACCCTGCGCTTTCTTGCAGCAGTGCCACCAACTGGACAGCCTCCAACAATCCTTTGGGCGGCACACCCAATGCAGCCAACTCAGTACTAAGCACCCAGCCCGACCAAACAATCCCTGCGCTGTTGCGGATAGAGGTGCTGAGTGCCAATAGGTTGTTGGTTTCTTTCAACGAACCGATGGATTTTGCTTCGCTTGGCAATGCAGCCAATTATGCCCTCAGTGGCAGTATCGCCTTGAGCGCAGCCTTGGCGCAAACATCGCAGCTGGGCGTAGAGCTACAATTGGCCGCTAACTTGGTAGCCGGTGTGGTTTATACGCTGACTATCAACAACTTGCGCGATTGTAGTGGCAATGCCCTGCGTGCCAATACCACTGCCCAGACCGGCTTAGGGGTGTTGCCTCGGTTCAACGAGGTGGTAATTTCTGAGATTTTCTCGGACGAAAGTCCCCGCATTGCCCTACCTGAGGCCGAATTTATAGAACTGTACAACCGCACCGGCCAAGTAATCGACTTGGAGCGCTGTGTGCTAAACGATGGCAGCAACAAGACCTTGGGCAAAGAAATTTTGCTGCCCGGCGAGTATGCCGTGGTCTGTGCGGCTTCAAATAGTGCGCTGTTTCAGGGCTATGGCAAAGTCATTAGCGTATCGAGTTTGTCGCTGACCAATAGCGGCGAGCGGGTAACGCTGCAAAACCGCAACGGAGGCTTGGTTTTTTCGGTTACTTACAGCGATACTTGGTACAAAAACGCCACCAAACGCGAAGGGGGATGGTCGTTGGAAATGATCGACGTGAATAACCCTTGTGGCGAAATCGACAACTGGGCGGCCTCGACCGACCCGGCAGGCGGCACACCTGCTAAACGTAACTCTGTCGCGGCTGCTCGTGCCGACCTTACTGCACCTGTGTTGCAACGGGTGGTGGCGCTGGCTTCAGACACGCTTCAGGTGTTTTTTTCCGAAAAAATGGACAGCACCAGCCTCGCCAATGCCCGCTACACCCTCGACCCTGCGCTCGTGGTGCAAAGCGTAACCGTAGAGATGCCCGATTTGAAAAGTGTGCGTTTGCGCCTCACCACACCCATACAGCCACAGGCGCGCTACACAATGCGGGTTGCCAATGCCACCGATTGCAGCGGAAACCTGATAGATGCGCAAAGTTCGGCAGTATTCGGTTTGTCCGAACAAGCCGCCCCGGGCGATGTTGTGCTGAACGAAGTGCTGTTTAGACCCAACACTGGTGGGGTGCGTTTCATCGAACTTTACAATAATTCTAATAAGTTTGTCAATCTACGCAACTGGCGGATGCAGCGCAATCGAAGTGGCAGCCTTACCTCGCAGGTCATCACGACCGACAATTATGTGATGGCACCACAGCAATATGTAACCCTGACCGAAAACGGCGGCAACATCAAGTCGAACTATCCGGCAGCCCGAGAAGAGACTTTTTTGACCACCTCGGTCATTGCCTTTGCCGATAAAGACAGTGTACTGATTTTCAACAACAATGGCCAATTGATGGAGTTGTTTTACTATTTAGACGACTATCACTTCCCGCTGATCGACAACAACGGGCAGGGCGTTTCGCTGGAGCGGATTAGCTTTACAGCCCCTACCAACAACCGAAACAGTTGGCAATCGGCGGCCACACGGGTTAGTTTTGCTACCCCGGGTTATGCCAATTCGCAGGCACGAGGCGATGCTCAAAGCAATACACGCATCAAAATTGACCCGCAAGTGTTTACGCCCGACGGCGACGGCTTAGCCGATTTTACCACCATCAACTACCAGTTAGATCAAGGCGGGCAGGTGGGTAATATCTGGGTGTATGACGACCGCGGACGGATGATCAAACAACTGGCGCGCAACGAACTGCTGGCACTTCAGGGGTTTTATACCTGGGACGGTACCGGCGACGGAGGGCAGTTGGTACCTATTGGGACTTATATTTTGGTGTTTGAGATATTCGACCTGAGCGGCAGGAAAACTACTGACCGAGGCATTGTTGTAGTAGGGGCAAGATTTTAGGTCTTCCCTACGGACATATATTTTTTTGTAGCTTTGTGCTGTGTTTTTTGAACTTTCTTTTTTGTTCTATGAAAAAATTTACCCTTATTTTTTTGTTTTTAGGCAGTCTTTTGGCTTGTGATTCGCTGCAAGCCCAACAATTAACCTTCGATAAGTTAGAAGCCGACTTTGGCTCTATCGCAAAAGGCAAAGTAATCGAAGTACCTTTTATCTTTACCAACAACGATACCCGTGCCATCATCGTGGGGCAGGTGCAAACCAGTTGTGGCTGCACGGCCACCCAATGGACACGCACCCCCATTGCACCCGGAGCTTCGGGCGAGCTGCGCATCACCTACGATACCGGCCTCAAAGACCAAACCGGCGCGCAAACCAAAGTAGTCATCGTGATTTACAACTATGCCGATGCCAGCCCTGAAAGCAGCCGCGAAGAAAAAATCGTACTGCGGGGAACTGTCGAGCAATAATACAAGCCTTTCAACCCTCTTTTTCTATACTTTAAAAATCAGAAATCGCTTATGAGTTTTACAAAAAATGCTTTGATAACCGGCAGCACCAGCGGCATTGGGCTGGGCATTGCCAAAGAATTTGCCAAAAACGGCTATAACCTGATGCTCAACGGATTAGAACCCAACGGCGCCGAAATTGCTGCCCAAGTGGCCGCCGAATTTGGCGTAAAAGTGCTGTTTTCGGGTGCGAATATGCTAAAGCCCGAAGAGATTCAGCAGATGGTAAAAACAGCCCAAACCGAATTGGGCGGCTTAGGGGTAGTGGTCAACAACGCCGGTGTACAGTTTGTATCACCGGTCGAAGACTTTCCCGACGACAAATGGAACCTCATCATCGGGGTCAATCTTTCTTCCACCTTCCACGTAAGCAAAGCCGCTTGGAACGGAATGAAAGACCAAAAATTTGGCCGCATCATCAACATCACCTCCGCGCACGGCTTGCGCGCATCGGCTTTTAAGTCGGCCTATGTGGCTGCTAAGCACGGGGTTACGGGGTTGACCAAAGTATTGGCCTTGGAAGGCGCTCCGTACAACATTACCTGCAACGCCATCGCGCCCGGCTATGTGCGCACGCCTTTGGTAGAAGGACAAATTAAAGACCAAGCCAAAGCCCACAATATGAGCGAAGAAGAAGTGATCGAGAAGGTAATGCTTGTCAAACAAGCCATCAAAGATTTTGTGCCCATCGAAACCTTGGCTGCCGCCGCCCTGCTGATGGCTTCCGAAAAAGCGGCCACGATGACCGGCATCACCCTGCCCATCGAAGGCGGTTGGACATCGCAATAAGCCCCTTATTTATAGCTTATTAGTTATTTTCAAAGCCATCTTTGCTTTGGCAAAGGTGGCTTTTGTTTGAATCAATAACTCTTCGGACAGTACACAATATTTTGGTAAGCATTTCAAAAAATACTTGCGCATCTGTCAAAATCTTTTTAATTTAGATACAAGCGAGGTACTTATTGTTCAGAGGGCTAAAATTGTATCCACATAAAACCCAAATAAATTAAGAATATGAGGACAATTCAAATCAAGGTGAGCGAAACAGACTTTCAGAAGTACAATTTAGGAGATGAAGATATTAAGTTTACAGACTTAGTAGAGGCCATCCATCGGGAGTATGCACGCCAAGCGCTCTTAGCGTGTAATGAAATAGCCGAAAAAGTTGGGCTTTCTAATATGTCAATGGATGAGATAAATGCTGAAATCAAAGCTACAAGAGATGCAAAAAATAATTCTTGATACGAATGTGATTGTTTCAGCTTTGATTTCGAGTTCGATTTTAACCAAAATTTTGTATGATATAGTTTTAACGGAGAAAGTTAATACCTGTCTTTCGGAGGAAGTTTTTGAGGAGTATGCGGCAGTGTTGAATAGGGACAAGTTTTCTAAATTTTCTAACTTCAAAGCGAAAGCTGAAGTTGTGCTGAATAGATTAAGAGAAATTGCTATTTTTTACCAAAGCGGGAAAAAAGTAGAAATTTTGACTGACACAAGCGATAATAAATTTTTGGAACTGGCAGCAGTAAGTGCTGCAGATTATTTAATAACAGGCAATACACTCGATTTTACGATGGATGAGTTTGAGTACACCCGTATTTTGACACCGAGGGAGTACTGGGATAATTTCGCGCCAAGAGATTGAACCACACTGCCACGGTTTCAATTTAGCCAATACCTAAGGTGATTTGATTATTTTTGATTTAAGCATAAACCCTTCCTTTACTTCCAACACCTATGTACTTAGAACTAAGCCTCCGCTATCTCCATTTCATCAGCATTTTCACCATTGTAGGCAGTTTGGCTGCCGAGTGGGTATTGCTCAAAAAAGAAATGTTACCCGCCGAAATTGCCCGCCTCAGCCGCATAGATGCCTTGTATGGGCTAAGTGCCCTGACCTTGTTGGCGGCAGGCTTCACCCTTTGGCTCGGCGGAGTAGGCAAGCCCACCAGTTTTTATAGCAACAACTGGGTTTTTTGGCTAAAGATAGGGCTATACAGTTTTCTGGGCATTTTGTCCATTTACCCCACGGTGTTTTTCCTTCAAAAAAGCAGGAAAACCTTGCCTCCCGATGTACCCATTGCTATTCCACCGGTTGTGGCGTGGTCGCTGTGGCTCGAACTGCTGCTGCTGTTGTTTATTCCGCTTTGTGCCGGATTGATGGCGCGGGGCATTGGTTCTATGGGGTAGGCAAATCCCTCTTTCTTTCACCCAAAGCGCAATAGGCAGTTTGTGGAGTGCGCCTTTGCAAGCTTTTTCCTAACTTTGCAGTTATGAAAATCGGAATATTTTTTGGCGGGCAATCCCGCGAGCGCGAAGTATCATTTGCCGGAGGCAGAACCGTTTACGATAACCTCAACAAGCAAATTTTTGAACCAGTCCCAGTATTTGTCGATAGTTTAGGGAACTTCATTTTACTCGATTGGCAATACATATACAAGGGTACTATTCGTGATTTTTACCCACCGGTAGCAAGTTTGCAGCAATATTTACCCGACAGCAAGTTTCAAGTATATGCCGAGTCGCTTGGGGGGCTTGACACCGAAGCTTGGGAAAAGATCATTGGCCAAGTTGGCAAAAAAATTCATCCACAAGATTTTCACCAATATTTCGACTTTGCTTTCCTTGCCCTGCACGGCCCCTATGGCGAAGATGGCAACCTGCAAGGCTTGCTCGAATGGTACAACATTCCTTATTCAGGGTCAGGTATTTTGCCTTCGGCCATTGGCATCGACAAGATGGTACAGCAGCAACTTCTGGCACAAGCCGGTTTTGCCCGTCCGCGTTACCGCACCCTGAGCCGCGAGGC
Organism: Microscillaceae bacterium; assembly: GCA_003449595.1. GTDB lineage: Bacteria > Bacteroidota > Bacteroidia > Cytophagales > Microscillaceae > UBA8158. Next base: position 11,127 of record DMHB01000438.1, read on the forward strand.
TTGGGCTGCTGCCGATAAGCCTGCTTTGCTTCAAGAATTAACCGACGCTTTGGGACTTCCCTTGGTCATCAAAAGCCCCAACCAAGGGTCTTCTATCGGGGTAACCATCCTCAAAGAAAAAAACATAGCCCAGTTCGAGCAAGCCGTACAACGCAGCCTATTTGAGCAAACCCTCACCGCCGAGGTTTGGCACCGATACACCGAGGCAGAAAAAGATCAGTTCCTCATTCAGTTTACCGATATACGCGATGGTTTGGGTTTCCCGATTCATACCGCCGATGGCCAAATCATTACCCATCCACAAGCTTTGTGGCATTATTTGGACGAAACATTAGCCAAACAACCCACCGTAACCCTGCGGGCTGAAAATACAGAAGCCTTTGTTTTGTTTGAGCAGTTCATTGCCGGCAAAGAATTTTCTTGCATCGTGATACAGCACGAAAATGGCGAGCCGGTGGCGCTGCCACCTACCGAAATTCGAAAATTCCAAGCAGTATTCGACTATCGCAGCAAGTACCTGCCGGGAATGAGCCGCAAAATCACCCCAATCGAAGCGCCTACTGAAAAAATTGAAGAAATCAGGGTGGCTTGTGCGCAACTGTTCAAGGCCATTTATGCCAATGTATATGCCCGCATCGATGGTTTTCTGAGCGACGAAGGAGCCATTTACCTCAACGACCCCAACACCACGTCGGGAATGATGCCCTCTTCGTTTTTCTTCCACCAAGCCGCCGAAATCGGCCTGAACCCATCGCAATTTTTGACCTATATCATCCGTACCTCCTTGTCGGAAAGGCTCAAACGTGGCAAAAAAGCAAACCGCGTGGCGCAAATGTTGCAAAACTTAGACCAAGCCATCAGCCAAAGCCAAGCCCACCAAGCCGAGCAAATTCGCGTGGCGGTCATTATGGGCGGTTATTCTTCGGAGCGCCACATCTCGATGGAAAGTGGCCGCAACATCTACGAAAAATTGGCTTCTTCGCCCAAATACAGCCCCTTTCCGGTATTTCTGACAGGCAACGACACCCATTTCGACCTCTATGAAATGCCCATCAACATTATGTTGAAAGACAATGCAGACGATATACGCGATAAAATCCTGCATTACCACACCTACCAGCAATCGGCGGGCTATCAGTTGATTCAACAAATATTAAAAGAGACCGAAACAATCCGTAAAAAATACGCCGGAACGCCTTTGCTTCAGCCCCAAGCCTTGCCCATTGAGGCGTTGGCGCAACGTGCCGAGGCAGTTTTCATCGCTTTACACGGTCGCCCGGGCGAAGATGGCAAACTACAACAACAGCTCGAAGCAGTCGGGCTGCCTTACAATGGATCGGGTATTGAAAGCTCGCAAATTACCATCAACAAGTACGAAACCAACGAAATTTTAAGCCAGCACGGCATCGCCGTAGCGCGGCACAGGTTGGTACACCGGGCCGATTGGGAACAAAATACAGGCCAAGTATTGGCACAAATTGCGCAAGAATTTGGCTATCCGTTGATTGCCAAACCGGCAGACGACGGGTGTAGCTCGGCGGTCAAAAAGCTGAAAGACGAGGCTTCTTTCCGGGCTTTTGCAGCGATGATGTTTCGCCCCGAGCCTGCTTTCGACGCACAAGCGGCGGCAGTCTTGCAATTGAAAGCCAATGAAGAATTTCCTCAGAAAGATTATTTCTTGGTCGAAACCCTCATCGAAAAAGGAGAGGCCAACCATTTCTTGGAAATCACTGGCGGGCTGCTTACACACATCGACCCACAAACTCAGCAAGTAACCTATGAAATGTTTGAGCCTTCGGAGGTGTTGGCCTTGGGCGATGTGCTTTCGTTGGAAGAGAAATTTTTAGCAGGCGAAGGGCAAAATATCACTCCGGCGCGCTATGCACCCGACGAAGCCACCCGCCAACACATTGCGCAACAGGTAAAGGCCGCTTTGCAGAAAACAGCCGAAATACTTAAAGTAGAGGGCTATGCCCGCATTGATGCTTTCGTAAAAATTGATAGCCCCAACCAGGTGCAAGTCTATGTGATCGAGGTCAACTCGCTGCCCGGAATGACCCCTGCCACGTGTATTTTCCACCAATGCGCTTTGAATCATTACAAGCCTTATCACTTTATCGATGCGATTTTAGACTTTGGAATGCGTAAAAAACGTTTACAAAACGCTTGATTTTGTGTAGTTTTACAAGTATTTAATTGAAAACCGATGAGCACAATCGCTAAAAAAATTGTAGTACTGAAAACCAGCAACCGATGGGATTTACTCACTCATTTGGGGCTGATTTTCGCGGTAACCGGATTTATTTTTGTTTCTTTTTTTCTGGTATTTTTACCTTGGTTTACCAACCACGGTGAAACTGTAACCGTACCCGATTTGCAAAATATGACACTGGATCAGGCCGAATCTTATCTCAGTGCCCGAGGGATGAGCTACGCTATCAAAGATTCTACTTACTCGAAGCGCCATAAACCCCTTACGGTGTTGATGCAAACGCCCGAACCCGGTGAAAAGATAAAGCAGAATCGTAAAATTTATTTGGTAATTACGCCCCGTGTACCACCCAAAATTGCGATGCCTCGTTTGTTAGAAATGAATTTAGATAATGCTAAAATGCTCATCCAAAACTTAGATTTAGAGGTAGGCCGTGTCAAATATGTTCCCGATTTGGCTCAAAATGTAGTGTTAGAGCAACGTTTCAACGGCAAAGAAGTAGAAGTAGGTACGCCTATCCCGAAAGGTTCCAAAATAGATTTGGTAGTAGGCGACGGCTTGGGCAATTCTGAATTTGGGATGCCAAACTTAGTAGGACTGAGCTTAGACGAAGCCGAAATGGTGGTAAAAGGCAGCGACTTGGTGCTGGGCTCGGTGCTGTATGACTACAATAGCGATAAAGAAATTGGAACCGTAGTGCGACAATTCCCCGACTCACGCGCCGGCAGGTTAAAGAAAGGAGCTAAAATATTTGGCTCTGACGACGACCGCCCAGAAATCAAGGTGCGCGCCGGTCAACCCGTCGATATTTGGGTGGCAGGCAATCCTGCGCCTAAGCCTAAGAAAAAAGTAGAGCCTAAGAAGAAAAAAGTGATGAAAGATGGCAAAGAAGTAGAAGTTGAAGTAGAAGACGAAGAATACGATAATATCAACATCCGTAATATGGATGAAATCAAAGAGATGATCAAAAAGAAAAAGGGCGACCCTGACAAAGAGCTAAAAGAAAAACCCAAACGAGATCTCAATGATTTTGAATTGGAAGAAGACCGCTAACCCCTCCCAATATGGTGTTTCGCTTTATTCGCTGTTATATCCTATTTGTGCTGATGAGCTGGCTCGTGCTACCCCCGCACGGGCTCGCTCAATCGCCACTTAATTTGCCTTTTTTCGATGATTTTAGTGGCACTCCCACCACCGTAGATACCTCACGGCGGTGGCTTCCCAATGGAGGAACTTATGTAACCAATCAAGCCGGTATGAACCCGCCCAGCCTCAATGCTGTAACATTTGACGGTCAAAATGGAAACGGTGCACCCTATAATTTTCTACTACCTTTAGCCAAGGGACTGGCCGATCAATTAATTTCGCGGCCTATCAATTTGAGCACTCTTACGCCTGCCAATCAGGTTTTTTTAAGTTTTTATTACCAAGTCAGCAACAACGAAGAAATGCCCGACACCGAAGATTCGCTCAGGGTACAGTTTTTAGACAATACCGGCCTTTGGACCAGTGTTTGGTCGGTGCGGGGCGGTGTACCGATGGCCAATTTCATTCAGGTGCTTGTTCCAGTGGATCAAGCCAGGTGGTTTCACGCAGGATTTCAGTTCCGATTTCAGAGTTTTGGGCGGCTTTCAGGGCCTTACGATGTTTGGCACGTCGATTATGTTTTGCTCAACAGTGGTCGCAGTGCCGGCGATGTTACAAGACGCGATATTGCCTGTGTACGTCCTCCTACCTCGCTCTTGAGACGCTACACGGCTATGCCTATTGACCAGTTTTTGGTCAATCCTTCCAACGAATTGAACCCAACGCTCAATACGACCATCAACAATTTGAACAATGTTTTCAATGTGATTTCCTACAATTGTGCATTGTCCGATTCGCTTACCAATACCAACTATGGACTATTGCCCGGAGGCACTTTTTTGATCAATGGCGCTACCAATGGCATCAATCTTGGGGTCAACCTCAACCCTGCGCTCATTCCCAATACGCTAACCCCAAAAATTATCAAATATAAATTTAATGTGTTGACCGGCGATAATAATACGACCATTCCCCCGGTTGACCTCCGAATCAACGATACCATTACAGGTTTTACCAGTTTACAAGATTACTATGCCTATGACGACGGCACTGCCGAATATGCAGCCGGCGTAAATCAACGCTTCGGGCGTGTAGCGGTACGGTATGTGCTGAGCAAACCTGATACCATTACGGCAGTAAGAATCAATTTTGTAAGAATGGAAACAAGTTTGGTAGGTGAAAACATTGTCCTTTTTGTATGGAAGCGGTTAGACAACCAAGCTTCCTCACAACTTTATGCCAAAAGTTATCCTGTGAATTATCCTCCTGGACGGAATAATTTTATTACCCTTACCTTAGATACCCCCATTAGCCTGACCGATACTTTCTATGTTGGCTATCAGCAGACCTCCGATTTGCGACTCACTGTAGGTTTTGACCGTAACAATGACGCGTCCAACAATACTTTTTTTAGCCTCAACTTAGGCCGCAATTGGTCGGCAAGTGAAGAACGGGGCGCTTTGTTGTTGCGTCCGGTTTTCAGTCCGGTTCCTTTCCAACCTGTAACCTCGCTTCCCCTCGTCCCAACGCTCGAAAACGATTCGCTGAAAGTCTATCCCAATCCAGTACGCGATATTTTAAAAATCAGTGGTGTTGAAGTAAAAAGTTTACACTGGGTAGATATGCAAGGAAGAGTTGTGTTGGTTCAGGATAACCTCCAAGCCATTGATGTACTTTATCAAGAAGTTGCTGTACCGGCATCCCTGCCCAAAGGGCTGTATGTGGTCTATTTTACCACGCATGATAAGCGCCGTTTGGTGCGTAAAATCATAATAGAATAATCTTTTGGAATTGGTATAGCTGCTATTAGCAAGCCTACATTTTCACAAACTTTTGAGCTGCCTATGTTTGCAAAACAATGGCTTATTTGCGCTCCATCATCTGTGCGCGATGCGAGTCTAACTTTACCAAAATAAACAGCAGCACTGTAAATCCTATCAACGAAGACCCACCATAGCTAATAAAAGGCAACGGAATACCTACTACGGGAAATAATCCGATGGTCATCGCAATATTGATGGCAAAGTGAAAAAACAAAATAGAAGCCACCCCATAGGCATAAATACGGACAAAGCGGTCGCGCTGTCTTTCTGCAACAAAAATAATACGATACAAAATGAGGATAAATAGCCCTACTGTAGCCAGACTTCCCATCCAGCCATATTCTTCGCCAATGGTTGAAAAAATAAAATCGGTACTTTGCTCAGGTACAAAATTAAGTTTGGTTTGAGTGCCTGCTAAAAACCCTTTGCCCCAAAACCCACCTGATCCAATGGCAATCTTCGATTGACTAACATTCCAGCCGGCACTCAGCTTATCGCTGTCTTCCGGGTTAATCAACACCATAATACGCTGACGCTGATAGGGTTTCAGTACTTTGTTCACTAAATAATCAACACTAAATACAAAGACAATGGCTGCCCCGGTACAAATCAGCACATAGGTCAAAGCATTTTGATATTTTTTGAGGTATAACTGAGTATAAAGCATAGCAGCCAGTGCAATACTTAAAATAGTCAGGATGAGGTAGATTTTAGGCAAAAACAAAGTAAATACAAATAACGAAACTACCGAAACCACTAAAATCAATATCCAATTGGGTAGCCCTTCGCGGTAAAGCACAAAAATAAAAGCGCTATACACCATTGCCGAGCCTAAGTCGCCCTGTAAAAGAATTAAAAACGCAGGAAACAAAGCAATAACACCTGCCAATACTTGATGGTTGAGATTTTTTTCAAGATTGATGTTTGTATCAGAGATAAACTTGGCCAAGGCTAAGGCGGTGGTTACTTTGGCA
>DMHB01000026.1:0-1317 GCA_003449595.1 Microscillaceae bacterium
CAGGAACAAAAACGGCAAGTTGTCCGAAGCCAATACCGCATCCACGCTCATTTCGGATAGGTCGAACACCCGCACCCGCCCGCGGCGCACATTGGTAGCGCATACATACAGCTTAGTAACCTTGCAGCGGTGTAGCGCATCAAAATCGATGATGTCGAGCAAAATTTTGCGCAATGGGTTCACCTCGGGTAGCGGACTTTGGTAAGGCGACAAGAAAATCGACATAATTTCGCCCATCAAAAAGCCCGGCGAATGATCCATATTGCCTTTGCCAAACATTTTGTCATACAACGAAGGCTTTAAATACGACATCGAGGCCACCTCTGAAGTAGTGCGCCAAAATTTTTCTAACAAAGTGCGGGCTTTTTCGCGGCTTTCCATCAGCCCATAGGCCAGCACAGCCGCATTCATCGCACCGGCGCTGGTGCCCACAAAGCCATCCAATTTCAGTTCTTCTTCTTCCAAAAGTCTGTCTAACACACCCCAGGTAAAAGCCCCGTGTGCTCCGCCGCCTTGTAGCGCCACGGCCAAATGTTTTTCTTTCTTCTTTGCCATAATTATTTTTGAGATTCAATCCGATTTTAGTGTAAATTTAGCGATGAAAAAATTAAGCATACAAACCACCCAAAATGTAGCCATCGAATACGAAGCGGCAAGCTTGGGCGAGCGCCTTGGTGCTTATTTCATAGATGCGGCGGTGTTGTATGGCTATATTTTTGGGTTTATCATCATCTGGGGGCAACTTTCCGAGCTAAAATTGTTGAGCTGGATGTCATCAGATGTGAGTATTACCCTTTTTTACCTGTTTGTGTTTGTACCCTTGGCTACTTACGACCTCATCTCCGAGCTTGTCCTCAATGGGCAAACCATCGGCAAACGACAGCGCAACCTCCGCATCATCAAACTCGACGGCTCAGCTCCCAATGTGGGCGATTACTTGGTGCGCTGGCTGTTTCGCATCGTCGATATCTACTTTTTTGGCGCTGTGGCGATGCTCCTCATCGCAGCAGGCGGCAGGGGGCAGCGCTTGGGCGATATGGCCGCCGGCACTACCGTAGTCCGTATTCAAAACCAGATTCCCTTGCCCTATTGGAACAAACTATGGGCAGCCATTCAACGCAAGCCCGATTATGTGCCCAGTTTTCCACAAAGTCAGCTACTCAGCGACGAAGAAGCCCATTTGATGGAAGAGGCACTCCTCTTTTACCAAAACCACGGCAACCCCCAAGTGATTCACGCTTTAGCGGAAAAACTTACCACCCTCTTGCAAATTCAACCCCCTATGCCGCCCAACGACCTCCGCCTCATCGAGACCTT
>DMHB01000026.1:1685-2511 GCA_003449595.1 Microscillaceae bacterium
CACGGCCAAGCTAAAAACTACTGTCTCCTAAAACATTTTGCCTTGACAAGGTTTTATGCAAACGGACAAAAAAATTAAGAACCAAGCATTTCTTTTGACAAATTATTCCGCACAATTCTATGAACCGATAACACCCAAAATCAAAAAATATAGTTAATTTCAATTCTAAATCTTTATTCATCCCAAAAAACATCGCAAAATGGAAGCAGTAGAAAAACGAGAACTCATCAAAGGAGGCGAATTTCTCATAAAAAACATCGACCCCTCTCAAATCTTCATTCCCGAAGACTTCGACGAAGAGCAACAAATGATGGCACAAACCTGCAAAGACTTCATCGAAAAAGAAGTAAAGCCCATCCTCAACGAAATCGACAAAGCCAAAGACGTAAGCCTGATGGAAAGCTTGGTGAAAAAAGCCGGCGAACTGGGCTTGCTCGGCACCGGTGTCCCTACCGAATACGACGGCTTTGGAATGAGCTTCAACTCTACGATGTTGGTAGCCGACCGCGTAGGCGATGGCCACTCGTTTGCAGTAGCTTTCTCTGCCCACACCGGCATCGGTACCCTACCCATCCAATACTACGGCAACGAAGCCCAAAAGAAAAAATACCTGCCCAAATTAGCCTCCGGCGAATGGAGCGCAGCCTATGCCCTCACCGAGCCAGATTCAGGCTCTGATGCCAACTCAGGCAAAACCAAAGCAGTGCTTTCGCCCGATGGCAAGCATTACATCATCAATGGCCAAAAAATGTGGATCACCAACAGTGGCTTCGCTGATTTGTTCATCGTTTTTGCCAAAATCGACAACGACAAAAACCTAACAGCC
>DMHB01000462.1 GCA_003449595.1 Microscillaceae bacterium
TATGGCCACAGGGGCTACCATCGGGGCGGCTACTGTGGTAACCTCCAACGGCAACAAAGCCTCGGGCAAGTATCAATCGTATATGGCAGAAAAAATGCGGGCTACTGCCGAAGCCAACCGACGAAATCCTGAAATTGCCGCAGCGATGGTGGACGAGAAAATCCAAGTCGATAGTCTTCAAAACGGCAAAGTACTGACCCTGACCAGTCAGCGCGCCTTGAGCAAAGGCTACTGTGAGGCCATCGTGGACAACGAACAGCAAATTTTGGCAAGACTGCAACTCAAGCCCAGCCAAGTAGTGTATTATACTCCCGGCTGGCTCGAACTGATTATCCGTTTTTTTATGCACCCTATTGTCAGCAGCCTCCTGTTGTTGATGATAATGGCGGGATTGTTTCTTGAACTCAAAGCACCGGGGGCAGGCTTTCCGATTGTACTTGCCGTAACCAGCGCTGTTTTGTATTTTGCGCCTTATTATCTCTATGGTCTTGCTCAGCACTGGGAATTGGTGTTGTTGTTCTTGGGGATTGTTATGTTACTGGTTGAGTTGTTTGTAATTCCGGGATTTGGGTTGTTAGGAATAGCAGGATTAATTGTAACTTTGGGTGCTTTGGTATTGGTAATGTTGGACAACAAATGGTTTGATTTTTCTGAAGTAAACACAATGGATATATTTAATGCAGTTTTTGTGGTAGGAGTAGCAATCACCGGCGCGGTGGTGTTGCTTATCATAGGACTGCCTTTGGTTTTCAAAAGCAAACGCTTCAAAGCCATTTCTTTGCAAAAATCAATGAATCGTGAGTTAGGCTATAATTCGGGCACTCTTAACAAACGCTTGGTGGGACAAGAAGGCATTACCTACACAGTGCTTCGCCCAAGCGGAAAAATTATGGTTGAAAATGAACTGTATGATGCCACTACCCGCGGCGACTATATCGAAAAGGGCGAAAAGGTTATCATTATCCAACAAAACGGGCCGACCGCCATCGTCAAAAAAGCCACCGAAGAATGACATTGGTATCTACTCCTTTTTGGCAAGGAACTGACCAAATGGGGAGATCGCTCACGCTCAATACACGCCCCCAACGCATTGTATCGTTGGTACCCTCGCAAACTGAATTGCTATTCGATCTCGGCTTGCGCGAGGAGGTGGTAGGCATCACTAAATTCTGCATTCACCCTGCCGAGTTTTATAAAACCACACCTAAAATAGGGGGCACCAAGCAGTTTAAGTTGGAGGTCATCGAACAACTCCAGCCCGATTTAATCTTAGGCAACAAAGAAGAAAATTATGCCGATGGCATTTATGCGTTGGCCGAAAAATACCCGGTTTGGATGAGCGATATTCTGAACTGGCAAGATGCTTTGGCGATGATTCGCACAGTAGGCGGATTGGTGGGCAAAACCACCCAGGCGCTTGCCATGGCTGCTGAAATTGAGGCGCAATTTGCTTCACTCTCCCCGTTGCAACCCTTCAGAAAAGCTGCATATTTCATTTGGCGAAAGCCTTGGATGGTGGCCGGTGGCGACACCTTTATCAACGAAATGATGCAAAAAATAGGCTTACACAATGTATTTGCCTCGTTGCCTGCCCGCTACCCAGCCCTCAGCGCCGAAGAAATGGCTGCTTACTCGCCCGAGGTAGTGCTTTTATCTTCAGAACCTTATCCGTTTCAAGCCAAGCACATCGCCGAGTTGCAGGCGCTTTTCCCCAAGGCGCAGTTTCAGCTGGTCGATGGCGAGATGTTTTCGTGGTATGGCAGTCGGTTGTTGTATGCAGCCAAATATCTGCAAAACCTTCAAAAGTATTTTTAAAAACATCATTTAGAAAGCTTGGAGTTTCAAGTAAGGCATTCTATATTTGAAACAGTTCAAAGTAACAATCCTAAGTTTTATGTTTAAGCAAATACTTGCCTTTAGTTTAGCTTGGCTTGTGCTCTTGCAAACTTTCAGCAAGACTTGGATTGTGGTTTGCTTCAAACTGAATGAAGATTACATCGCTGCTAATCTTTGTGAGAAAAAAGCGGTTTCCCGAAACAATTGCCAAGGGAAATGCCAGTTGAAAAAACAGTTAGAACAAACCGAAGCCCAAAATCCCGCACAAGCTCCTTCAGAAGCGGGCAAATTAAGTGTTGGGCAGTGCGACTTATTCGTTTCTTTATGGAATTGGTCGTCTCCTGATCCCTCTATCCTCTCCACTTCTTTGCCTGCCAGTCTCTACCTCCGTGTTGCTCCTTGTGGTAGCTTCACCGATATTTTTCACCCCCCGTCTATAGCCTAATCAGCTTATTTCATTTTAGCACCCAAAGCATCCCCATTTATTAGACCCTATTCGGTCTTCGTGATGCGCTATTGTCTTTGAACATCAAGGGCAAGGGAGCTATTCATTTGGCTTGTTCTATACTGAACCAAGCCACCAAACCACTTTTATAAATTTTGAAATGTAGATAAATGATGAAAAATATATTGATAATTATTATACTATTCTTTAATATTTCGAGCGTTTTAGCACAGCGTATAATCAATGGCAAAATACACGACGCTCAAACGAATGAGGCTTTGGTGGGCGCTACCATCACTATTTTGGAAAGCCCCACCGAAGGAACCATTGCCGACCAATCAGGCAGATTTACGCTAACCACAGCCGATGGCGCTACTGCGATGATAATAAGTTTTGTAGGATACGAAACGATTACGATACCTTTATTAGAAAGTCAAACCAATTATGAAATCCAGCTTCGACCCACCAATTTGCAGCTGAATGAGGTAATCGTTACCGGCTATGATTCGAAACGAAAGTTATTAGAAACAACCGGCTCAATAGGCTTGGTAACTGAGCGTGATATAGAGCGCAACAATGCGACAAACCTATCACAAATGATGAACCACATTCCGGGGGTGCAAGTAAGAAGCAGTTTGTCATTGCGCTCTTCGAGCATATCTGTACGTGGAATGGGCAGCCGAGGCCCGGGTGCTTCGGGACGTGTGAAAATATACTTGAATGACATAGCGCTTACTTATGCCGATGGTGCCAACGCCTTTGAAGACATTGATGCGCAAACCATCGGGAAAATAGAAGTGATCAAAGGCCCCGCTTCCAGCATTTACGGTGCTTCGATTGGGGGCGTAATGAATATCACTACTCAAAAAGCAAAGTATAATGAAAAAAGCATCGAGACTTTTGGAATGGTGCAATCATTTGGTACTTGGCGCGCCGGTGTTAACCTCAAAATCAGCAATAACAAGGCAAATATTTTTGCCAGCTATGGCGACCAAGCTACCGAAGGATATCGACAGTTTAACTATGAGCAACGCAAATGGATGACTTTCTTCGGGCAGTTTTACTTGAGCAAGAAAATTTCTACTACGGTTTTTGTCAACAGAAACCGGTATTTATCGCAAGCTCCCGGGGCTTTAAGTCCTGAACAAGTAGCAGTGGACCCCAGGCAATACCAAGCCTTTCCCATTGATTCAAAATTTCAGAATACCGGAAGGAATATCTTGTTTACGCGCATTGGCATATCGAACGAATGGGAAATTTCGGACAAATGGACAAACATTACTACCCTGTCGCTGGCTACTTCCGATTTAGATCACCCTATCCCTACGGCCTACATTTATAACTGGATTCAAAACCAAAATGCCCGTACAAGATTCATTTACTCGGGTTCGGTGTTGGGTATGAAAACCCGTATCACTTTTGGGGCAGAGTACAACTGGATGAATAACCGCCTTAATTTTTTTGGAAACAATGCCGGCATACCGGTAACACCACAGTTTTTTGCAGCCGACAGGGTAGCCGTGGCTTCCAATACGGTATTGTTCACGCAGGCAGAGTTCAATGTAACGCCCTCGACGTTGGTGTCGGTCGGTGCCAGTGCCAATTTTTATACCTACGAAAGCACCAATTTCTTGGCCGCCCGTCCACTCAGTCCGACGGCGCCTGCCCAAAGGTTTAAAACATCGCGCACTTTCGATCCTTATTTTGCCCCACGCATTGGCATCAACCAGCGGTTGAACGCAAAAATGGCCGCCCACGCCAGTATTAGTTATGGGTTTACCCCGCCTTCTACCGGCGATATTAACAACGGAGATGGTACTGAAAACCCCAATCTCAATCCCGAAACCGGTGTAAATTATGAAGTGGGTTTGCGGGGTAGTTTGTTGAATGATAGGCTTACATTCGACTTGGCGGCCTACCAAATGAATTTAGGAAATGAAATCATTACACAAACCCCTCAATTGGGTGTGTCGGTTAGGGTAAATGCGGGCAGTACAACGTATCGAGGCATCGATGCCTACTTGTCTTACTTGGTGCTGAACAACCCCTCCAATTTTGTGAAGTTGCTTCGGGTGTATGCCAGCTATACCTATTTGGATTCTAAGTTTGTGAACTTCGTCGAGAATCCGGCTTTCAATGTGTTCAATAGTTTTGGGGGTAGAAACCTGCCGGGAAATGTGCCAAACCGCCTATTTAGTGGCCTGGAAGTAGATACCCGCGTGGGTTTGTATGCCTATGCTACTGCCGAATATGTTGATTTTGCACCCATCAACAATGCCAATACCTTGGTCAATTCGTCTTATACTTTGTTGAATACCAAAATCGGTTGGAAGCGAACCCTTGGGAAGCAGTTTGTGCTCAATGCTTATGCCGGTATGGACAATGCCTTGGATATGCTTTTTTCAGAGTCGCCCGTGCTGAACCCTGCTGCCCAAGCGGCGCTTTTGCCCGGAGGCGCAGGCCCCAACCCCATCGCTGGTCAGTTCCCTTATTTGAACCCGAATTGGGGTAGAAATTTTTATGGCGGTTTGAGCTTCAAAATTTTACTCAACCCCTAAATCATTCTTACATCTTTAAGCGATCTTTTTTATTTATGAAAAATATTCAAAATCAGGCTGTTCAATTGCAAACCACCTTACCCACCACCGAAGCGACAGTTGCCAAGCCCAAAAGCGTGGGAACGCTATGGCGGCGGCGACTCTGGCAATGGCACCGCACCTTAGGCTTGTTGACAATCCTTCCGGTGATGTTCTGGGCATTGTCTGGCGCTATGCACCCTTTTATGGCGCATTGGTTCAAATCAACCATTGCACGCGAAGTGCTTCTTCCACCCACGATAGACCGAAATAAAATCCAAGTCGAGCTGCCTGCTATTCTGGAAGCCAACCAGTTAGTGGCTATCAAAAATTTTCACTTGGTAGCGTGGGAGGGAGGACTTTATTACCAAGTAAAAACCGTGCGCGGCACGTTGCGATATTTCAACACCCAGACCGGTGCAGAAGTAAAAGAAGGTGATAGATTGTATGCCATTTATTTGGCACGCAAGTTTTTGGGAGATCAAACAAGTACTATTTTGGCTGCCAAACCACTCACCGAGTTTACGGCACAGTATAAATATATCAACCGACTTTTGCCGGTTTGGCATGTGCGGTTCAACAGACCCGATGGGATGGAACTTTATATCGATACGGAGTCGAGTAGGTTAGGAACTTTTAACGACAATAACCGCAAGGCTTTTTTGTGGATATTCGACACCTTTCATAACTGGGCATTTTTAGACAACTTTGTTAGCAATGAAATCCGCATTGTGGTGATGATTACGCTGCTTACTATCGTGATGGCATCGGCTTTAAGTGGCTTATGGGTCTATGTAGTACAATGGCGTAAGATGAAGGAAAAAAGTGTTTGGGTCAAATCCAAAGGCATCAGGCGTTACCATCGACAATTAGGCGTTGCCGTGGCCTTGGTCAGCCTTACTTTTACTTTTAGCGGAGCCTATCACGCTTCGCGCAAGTTTATCCCTAATCGGTTGCCCGAAATGGTGTATGAGCCAACTATCCAAGCCGATGAATTAAAACAGGCGCTTTCGACCCTTGCATTGGATTGGGATAAAGTGCACAAAATAGGAGTAATTAAGCATAACAAAGCGGTCTATTACCAAACATTGTACAAAGCGCCCGAAGGGAAAGCACAAACCGCTACTATGTATTGGAACGCAGAAACCGGCGAGCCTTGGGAGAAAGGGAACACAGAATATGCCACCTTTTTAACACATCATTTTGCCAACAGATTCAAGGAAAGCCCTTCTGATAATACCATTTGTTGTGACGAAGATTTGGCGGGAAACAACCAAGATTTAGCATCGGCCTCATTGCTGAAAACCGAAGAATTGTATCGATTTGATGTAAAAGAATACGGATTCATATTCAAACGTTTGCCGGTGGTGAAGTTAGCTTTCGATACGCCCGACAAGCAAACCTATTTTATTGAAACTACTACCTCACGTTTGGCAGCTAAAATTGATAACGGCGATCGGCGCGAAGGCTTGTCATTTGCCATTTTGCATAAGTTTTTACTGATGGATTGGGCCGGAAAAACTGTCCGCGATTTGGTAGCTATTTTTTCTGCTTTGGGTGTTTTGGCAGTTAGTTTCTTAGGGTTGGCGCTTTATTTACGAAGATAAGCTGACCTTTGCTAAGAGGCTGTTCTATTGGAGGACAGCCTCTTTTTTTATGGCTTAACCTTACTCGCTTCCTCCCAATTTTTTATCCAAATAGCCTTGCAAATAACCGGCTCCCTTTACCACAAACTGCGTTTCGGCAGCAAAATCGGCACTGTTGCGCACCTCAAACCAAGTTTCTTCTTTGTTGCCCAGTTCAAGGGGTACTTTGGTGTATTGCAGTTTGCCCGAAGCCACAAAAGCATAGGTTTTATCGCCCTCGCGCAAAACGGCTGTTTCGGGAACGACCAGTGTTTCTCGGTCGCCAACGTGGATGGTGGCGTTGACAAACATACCGGTTTTCAGTAGGTTTTTGGTCTGCTCGATATGGGCGTGTACCATCACTGTTTTGGTAGTAGGATTTACTTTTTCGACTATCTGTTTGATATATGCTTCAAACACCGGCTCACTTTTGCCGGCAATGGTAAAGGTTACTTTTTGCTTGGCTTCAATGAAGGCAATGTCTTTCTCAAATACTTGGAGCTCGGCGTGCAGGTGGTCGGTGTTCACTATTTCGAGCAACTCGTCCGAAAGGTTGACAAACTTGCCCAAATTGGCTTTTACTTGTGAAACATTGCCTGAAATAGGCGCAAGGATGGGCAACGATTTGACTAAGTTTTGCTGGGTAAGCGTTTGTGGCTGGATGCCCAAAAGCTCCAGTTGCGCTTCTAAGCCTGCTTTGCGGTTGGCCAAGGTTTTGTATTCCGACTCGCTTTTTTCTACGGTGCGCTCTGCGGTGGCATTGTTGGCCAAAAGCTCTTGCTGCCGCAAATATTCCTTTTCAAAATACAACAATTGGCTTTTGGTTTCGATGTATTCTTGCTGCATTTTGATGAGGTCGGGATGTTGTAAAATGGCCAACACCGCGCCAGCCTGCACCCTGTCGCCGGGTACTACATAAATAGCACGGATAAACCCCTGCGCAGGCGGGTTGACTGTGGCAATATTTTGAGGCGGCACATCTATTTTGCCGGTACAAACCACGTGTCCCGAAGTTACCATCGGCTTGAGTGGAGCAGTTTGGATGCCTGAAAATTCAAACTCTTGCGTCGATAGTTTTACCACCTCGGCCACCTCTTCTTTGGCCACGGCTTGTTTGGTTTGCTTGGACGAGGGCTTGCCACAACTCCCTAAGAGAAGGGAACTAAGGCAGACCATTCCCCCTAAGAACAGGGAAGCCGGATATAGGTTCGCGAATGGATTCATAAAGATTTGCTTAAAAAGCGTTTACGCATTGGTTAAATATGGTTGGTTGTTTGTTCAATCGGTTGGATTTTGCATCTCCGCCAAGGAAAACCCAACGCAGCCCATTCGTATAGCACCGGCAGCACAAACAGGGTAAGCAGCGTAGAGGAAACCAGCCCTCCAATGACCACCGTAGCCAGCGGGCGCTGCACTTCGCCGCCTGCCTCCGTAGCAATGGCCATAGGCAGAAATCCTAACGAAGCTACCAAAGCCGTCATCAGTACCGGTCGCAACCTGGTGCGCACGCCTTCTAAAATCCGCTCGCGCAGCGAATAGGCGTGTTCTTGTGCCAATTGGTTGAAGTAGCCAATCAAAACGATGCCATTGAGCACCGCCACCCCAAACAACGCAATAAAACCTACGCCCGCCGAAATGCTAAAAGGCATACCACGCAAAGCCAGCGCCAAAATGCCGCCAATGGCTGCAAATGGGATGGCCGTAAATATCAGAAAAGCTTGTTGCAGCGAGTGAAAGGTGAAATACAACAATACGAAAATAAGCAACAAGGCCACGGGTACAGCAATGGCCAATCGTTGGACTGCCTCTTGCAGGTTTTCAAACTGTCCGCCATAGCGTACAAAATATCTGGCTGGTAGTTTGATTTGTGCCTCAATTTTTTGTTGAATGGCCTTTACCAAGCCTTGGATGTCACGGTCGCGCACATTGATGCCAATCGTTAACAAGCGTTGCGTATTATGCCGAAGGATGTTCATAGGGCCTTCTACTTGGGTGATTTGGGCAATTTCGCTGAGCGGCACCAACTGGTTTTGGGCATTGCGTACAAACAACATCCCATATACAAAATCTTGCTGCCGATAAGCCTCTTGCAAGCGCACCACCAGCTCGAATTTCTTACTGCCTTCAAACACCAATCCTGCCGGTTCGCCTGCCATTGCACTGCGAATCACGGTATTGATTTGGTTGACGCGCAAGCCATATTGCGCTATCTTGCCTCGGTCATACCGGATGCTTATTTGGGGCAGACCTTCCAATTGCGCAACCCGAATATCGGCTACTCCTTCGATGTGCTCGACGGCTTTTTTGATTTCTTGCGCTTTGGCGAAAAGCATTTCTAAGCTTTCGCCGTATAGTTTGATAGCGATGTCGGACTTTACCCCTGTAAGCAACTCGTTGAATCTCAGCTGAATAGGTTGTGAAAACTCAATATTGGTTTCTTTGAGGACAGCCAATTTTTCTTTCATCAGGCCAACCAAAGTTTCGCGATCGTGCGCACTTGTCCACTCAGCTTTGGGCTTGAGGATGACCATAATGTCGCAATCTTCAATCCCCATCGGGTCGGTAGGGATTTCGGCGGTACCGATTTTGGAGATGACTTGTTTCACCTCGGGGAAATTTTTGAGCAATATTTTTTCGGCTTGGGTAGTAGTAGCAATGCTGTGATTGATCGACGAGCCGGGCGGCATCGTGATTTGCATAGCCAAGTCGCCTTCTTCTAAGGTGGGAATGAAAACAGCCCCCAACTGGCTGAAAAGGACAAGGCTGCCTGCCAACAGCAAAATACTGCTGCCAATTACCCTGGCGGGATAGCGAAGCGCTAAGGCTACCAGAGGCATATACAGCCGCTCTGCCCAGCCCATAATGCGATCGGCCCAAGTAGTGTGGTTGCTTATTTTCTTGCTCAGCAACAGCGCCGCCATCATCGGCACATAGGTAAGCGATAGCACAAGCGCACCCAAAATGGCAAAACTCACGGTGAGTGCCATCGGCTTGAACATTTTCCCTTCGATGCCTACCAAGGCTAAAATTGGTAAATACACAATCAGGATGATGATTTCGCCAAATGCTGCCGATTGTCTGATTTTTACAGCGGCTTCTATCACTTCTTCATCCAAGGTTTGCTGTGTAAGCTGTCGCCCGCCCAATCGTTGATGCAAACGATGCACGATGCTTTCCACGATGATGACGGCACCATCGACAATCAGCCCGAAGTCAATCGCGCCCAAACTCATCAGGTTGGCCGAAACACCAAAAATATACATCATCGTAATAGCAAATAGCATCGCCATCGGAATAACCGAAGCCACCACCAGACCGGCGCGCCAGTTGCCTAACAACAACACTAAAATAAAGATGACGATCAGGCCGCCTTCTATCAAATTGCGGCTTACGGTGTGCATAATGCGATCTACCAAAGCGCCTCTGTCCAAAAATGGCTCGACGGTGATGCCCTCGGGGAGCGACTTTTGGATAAGCGCCATCCGTTGCTTCACTGCCTCAATGGTTTTAGAAGCGTTTTCACCTTTGTACATCAGCGTGATACCGCCTACTACTTCGCCTTTGCCGTCTTGGGTCATAGCGCCAAATCGAGGCAAAAAACCTTCCTTTACTTCGGCAATGTCGGCTATAACGACCGGAACTTGCTCGCGGGTTGTAACCACCACTTGGCGAATATCTTCTTCTGTTTCCAGCAATCCTTCGGTGCGGATGTAATAAGCCAAGGGGTCTTTTTGGACATAGCTGCCGCCGGTGTTTTCATTGCTTTTGGCCAAGGCTTCGTGCACCTCTTCGATGGTAATACCGGCACTGGCCAAACGTTGAGGGTCGATCGATACTTCAAATTGTTTGACATAACCCCCAAAACTACTGACCTCCACCAAACCCTTGGTGCCTGCCAACTGGCGCTTGATGATCCAATCTTGAATGGTGCGCAAATCGGTGGCCGAATAACGCTGCTCGAACCCTTTTTTGACTTCTAGTACATACTGAAAAATTTCACCCAGGCCTGTTGTGATGGGCATCAGCGAAGGCACGCCAAACTGAGGCGGAA
>DMHB01000092.1 GCA_003449595.1 Microscillaceae bacterium
TAGCTCGTAAAAACTACTTAGAAGTCAAAACCGGCCTTAAAACTTTAGTGCAATATACCGAAACAGCTATCCGCTCATTCGAATTACTTATTGAGAGCAAAGCCCAGCTTCCACAAGAAATCGTAGAAGACAAGACCGAAAATAGCAATGCTGTAGAAGTTGCAGTACCTATCTATTACCAATTTTATAAAGAAAAGTTGCGCTTATACAGTTCGCCCAAAGGAGAGCGTTTCAGTCTGCGTGCGCGTCTTATTCCTCTCGAGTTGCAAGGAACTACTTATTATTTCTTGTATTATGAAGGCAATTATTACCATCTTAAAAATACACAACAAGAAATTGCAGAGGCTAAAATCGTAAAAGACAATGCCATCATCGGTCAACTAAAAATCCTTAAGGATAAGTATTTCGGCAACGAGTAATATGCCTTGTTGCTGCATTATAAGCGCCTTTGTTGGGGGAAACTCAAGCAAAGGCTTTTTTTTGGTGCGTTATCCGAAAGCAGGAGTAAAGCATTTATTGGGGCTGTTGCACTTGGTGATGAGTATAATATCGTTCAAATCCTTGCACCAACGCCGTGATTTGCCGCGCCACATAGCGCACCGATACTTGCCAAGGCAGGTAGCGGCATAGATAGTCTTGAAGTTTGGCCGGATAATGCATCAAAACATCTTGCGAAAGATTTCCTATCCGGTCGTCGGGCAAGAGTTCGACTACAGCCGCCGCCAGCGCCGAGGGCAGCAACATATTGGAGCCGTGTACCCCTACTACCACCTGCGAGCGAGCATACAGTTGGCACCAATAGCGCTCGGTTTGCTCGTCGGGTTTAGGGTGGCAATAATCTACTATCGGGCTTGCAAAACCCACCGGCTCGCTCAGCCCTACTACAATGATTTGCGCTTCGGGCAATTGCCGTTTTAGCAAGTTGGCCAAGCGTGCAAACTTTCGTTTTTGGAGTTGTAGGAGGGACTTTTGAAGGAAGCTAAAAAGGGCAATTTTTTTACTTAGCAAATCGCAGAAGCGCCAGAAAGGATGTGGCAACCAAAGCCTATCATTTCTCCAGATCAGGCAAATTTGCAGGGGACTGGTAGTAAATTTTGCCAAGTCGAACCGAGGGGTGCGCGTATAGGCGGCTATGTCCACCGATTCAGGGCGCGGGTGGGCGTATGCTTCGCTCAGGGCAAACTTATCGAATCGGGTTAATTGTTGTTGGATTTGCGCGTCAAGGTCGGCAAACAAACGCTGAGGCAAGCTGCGCCAAGGCAGATTTACTACCCATATTTCGGATATGCCTTCGGGTACAAGCCACTGCAAAGCAGGCTGCACTATGACCACCAAGCCCCAATCGGGATGGTTTTGCAACAAGGTGTGTGCATTGAAGAGCTTGAGCAAGGCGTGTCCATAGAGATAATCCAAGCAGTTGAGCAAAATTACCTGCTGGCAAGAGTCGTGTTTTATCCATTCAACAGAAACAGACGAAGAATCGAATCCTGCTTGGTAAGCTTTGAAAAAGGCTTCAGTAAACCACTTGGCAGGCGTAGGCGCTATCAATTGATTGGTAGTAAGACTTGCCGCATAAGGATAAACCCGTGCGTGGCCAATGGGCAGACTTTGCCAGTGCTGGTGGCTGCAAGCGTGGCAGTGGGTATGGGCTATGACAAATATTCCACCCCAAAACACAGCTTTGATTTCAGGAGAAGAACTTTGGCAATGCGGGCAAACCAAGTCTTGGCCTGAGGGCGGTTGAAGCATTATCATAAACCCGGTTTTTTGCCTGAAAAGTACGAAAACTTATTTATACCAATTCTTTGTATTGCATTTTGTGCAAACGGGCATACAGTCCATTTTTCAGCAGCAGTTCGTCGTGCTTGCCTTCTTCTTTGATTTCGCCTTTGTCTAACACCAATATTTTATCGGCGTGTTTGATGGTAGAAAGACGGTGGGCAATGACAATGGCGGTGCGGCCTTCCATCATTTTTTCAATAGCAGCCTGGATGAGTTCTTCTGTTTCAGAATCGACGGAAGAGGTGGCTTCATCCAATACTAAGATTTTGGGGTCATAGACCATCGCCCTTACAAAGGATATGAGCTGTCGTTGGCCTACCGAAAGCGTCGCCCCTCGCTCCATTACGTTGTAGTCGAAACCTCCGGGTAATTTTTCTATAAATTTACGTGCGCCCAACTTTTCGGCTGCCGACACCACTTGGTCATAGCCAATGGCAGAGTTCCCTAATGTAATATTTTCGGTAATTGTACCCGAAAATAAGAATACATCTTGCAGTACCACCCCAATTTGGTTGCGTAAATAGCCTAATTCATATTCTTTCACACAGACACCATCCAATAAAATTTCGCCTTCATTCACGTCATAAAACCGATTGAGTAAGTTAATGATAGACGATTTGCCTGCACCTGTAGCCCCTACCAATGCAATGGTTTCGCCTGCTTGGGCTTTGAAGTCAATATTTTTCAAAACATACTTGTCTTCTTTATAAGCAAAACTGACTCCTTTGAAGGCAATATCGCCCCGCAAAATAGCCGGAGCAAGCTTGCCCTCGTTGGCGGTTACATCGTGGTTATCTAAAATTTTGATAATTCTGTCAATGCTCACAATGCCCATTTGCAGGGTGTTGAAGCGGTCGGCGATCATTCGAATGGGTCTGAAAAACAACGAAATATACATAATGAAGGCAATCAAAACCCCCAAAGTTACGTCTTCGTCGAGTACGCCGCGTGCGCCATACCACACCAACAAGCCGGTTCCGGCGGCACTGATTACTTCGGCCACAGGGAAGTAAACCGAATAATACAGCACCGATTTGAGATTGGAGCGGCGGTGTTCGCGGTTGATTTCGTTGAATTTTTGAAGTTCGGTTTCTTCGCTGTTGAAAATTTGCACCACACTCATTCCAGTAATGTGTTCTTGCACAAAGGAATTGAGGTTAGAAACCGCAGCCCTTACTTCATCAAAGGCTTTTTTGATTTTTTCTTTGAAAACATAGGTACTGAAAAACAAGAAGGGGAGCATCGACAAGCTAATCAGGGTCAGTTTCCAGTCGATGTAAAACATCAGTGCCAAAATGAAAATGATTTGCAACAAATCGGCTATCATCGCTGCAATGCCTTCTGTAAATACATTGGACAAGGTTTCGATATCGGAAACGGTGCGGGTTACTAAGCGCCCAATTGGGGTATTGTCATAAAATTTCAGCCTTAGTTGTAAGATGTGTTGAAATACTGCCACCCGAATATCTTTGATGATGGTTTGCCCCAACCAACCCGAAAGCAGGGTATGGTAATATTGAAAAACAGACTGAACGCCCAGCATGACCACCATCAGGACGGTAAGCCACACCAAACCGCCATAATTGCCCTCAAACACATATACATCGATGGTATATTGCACCAAGTAAGGCCGAACAGGCCCCAGCAATGCAATGGAAATGGTTAGAAAGGTGAGCAAATAAAACCACCCGTTGTAAGGGCGGACAAAGTGGTTGAGTCTTTGGAGGTTTTTCCAGTCTAAAATAGGCTGACCGGCTTTTTCAAAATCAGACATAAAGGAGTAAAATGTATAGTAATGTGCAAAGGTAGCTAAAAATAGACGCTATATATCCAATCGAATGCCAGCCGAAAAAGTTTCTGTAAGGAATATTTATCTTTGCAATCTTTTCTTTTTGATGATGCTATGTTTGTAGAACCCCACTTCGATAACAGCGAATTTCGCCCCCGAACCGGTTGGTTGGAAGTTATTGCCGGATCTATGTTTTCAGGTAAAACCGAAGAGCTGATTCGCCGGTTGAACCGTGCCAAGATCGCAAAGCAACAAATTCAAATTTTTAAGCCTTCTATCGACCAACGATACCACGCACAGCACGTTGTTTCGCATAATTCAAACGCCATCTTTTCGACACCTGTCGAGCAGGCCAGTCGGATTTTAACCCTGAGCGAGTCAGCCGATGTGGTAGGCATTGATGAGGTGCAATTTTTTGATGCCTCGATTGTGCAAGTTTGTAGCCAGTTGGCCAACCAAGGCAAGCGGGTGATTGTAGCCGGGTTAGATTTAGATTTTAAAGCCAAGCCTTTTGGGTCAATGCCTCAGTTGATGGCTGTCGCCGAATTTGTAACCAAGCTACACGCCATCTGTATGCGGTGTGGAGGGATTGCCAACTTTTCGTATCGGTTGGTAGCCTCGCAAGAAGAAGTGCTTTTGGGCGAAACCGAAGCCTACGAAGCCCGCTGCCGCCGATGTTTTTATACTGGCGACCAAGAAAAAAATAAAATTCATCCACAACACGAAATTCAATGAACAGAGCAAAATTTTGGTTGCTGATAGTACTTCTGAGCACTTTTGGAGTAGCCAACGCGCAGCAGCGCATAGCCAATGCCGGAGCTGGTTTCCAAATCGATTTTCCGGACGATTGGCGCATTACCAACGAAAAATATGGCCAAGGCACCATTGCCACCGCCAATGCTGCCCAAGATGTAATGGTGGTAGTGATGGCACTTAACAATCCGGAAGAGGCTTTTTCCAAAACCTTTGATGCCTTGATGGATGCTGCTTCGCAAGATTTTTGTGTGGCGCAAGGCTATGGCCCATTCAAGCGCGAGCAAGTACGCGAGAAAAAAGGAGTGCCGCCTTCTTTTAACCAAAATGGATTTACGGGTTTTATTGGGCAAGCCGAGCTGATGGACGATGCCAAACAACAAGTGTTGATAGAAATTGCCATGTACTTTTTGCGTAATGCCGAAAACAAAGCTTTTGTGTTAGTGGTGATGGCCACACCGACTTCGCAAAAAGCCAACCAAGCAGTTTTGAAAGGTATTTTCGACAGCCTAAAAGGGATGCCGTAGGGGAGGTTGATGGGTTTTTGTTGTTCTGCCCTTATTTGTGTCCCACAAACAAAACAGTGTTGACCGTGAACAACGCACCGACCGTAGCCCCCAAACGACCTGAATTGATCCTTCGCAGAGATGCACGACTGACTTGCTTGTGGGATGCAAACAAGGGCGTAAAAATCCTTATTTGCCGACATAGTCGCTGGCGCAAGTTATAGGACACCGGGCGGCTTATGTAAATCAGATTTAAAGCGGTGTTTTCGCATTGTTTCGGCAAACAACTTGTACCTTTGCAGCCAGTTATGCTATTCGACGATTTTTTCCAAGTACTTTACGAAGACAACCACCTGCTGATTGTCAACAAATCGCCCGGGGTGTTGGTACAACCCGACGACAGCCCTGCCCCTGCCTTAGAAGTGATGGGTAAACAATACCTCAAGCTCAAATACAACAAACCCGGCGAGGTTTTTCTGGGGGTTTGCCACCGCTTAGACCGACCAGTGAGCGGCTTAGTTATTTTGGCGCGCACCTCGAAAGCCTTAGAGCGGATGAACAAAATTTTCCGCAGCCGCGAAATTCAAAAGACTTACTGGGCGGTTGTCAAAAGAAAACCAGCCAAAGAAAAAGCCAAATTGGTGCATTGGATTCGCAAAGAAGAACACCAAAACAGGGTAGAAATTTTTAAGCACGAAGAATCGGGCAGCCAGATAGCCGAGTTGAGTTATCAGTGGTTGGGTGGACTGAACGACCACCACCTGCTAGAGGTTACTCCAATTACAGGCCGCCCACACCAAATCAGGGCGCAATTGGCCGCGATAGGCTGCCCCATTCGGGGTGATGTGAAATATGGATTCAGCCGCGCCAACGACAACGGCAGCATTCATTTGCACGCACGGCGCGTATTTTTTGAACATCCGGTGAAGAAAACACCGCTTTTATGTATTGCACCGGTGCCTGAGACCCAGTTTTGGGAGCAATTTTTAGTATTCGACAAGTTTAATCCGAAGGATGCAAACTTAGATTTTTTAATCTCTTAGACTACTTTGCAATGCAAAGTACTTTTTATTGAAACATTCCTTGTTTAGCCAACGTTATTATCCAAGAGTTTACGCACACGGACATTTGTCCGTAATCGGACGATTTTGTACTATTTCCGAACACTTTTTACGTGATGCGTATCTGTTATTTTTTATATTTAATTGATTTTCAAGTACTTACACTGAACGGTACTTTAATTGATAGCTATTCGACAATCCTTTTAAGTCCTTATTGATGTTTATGAAAAATACACAAGTGAAGTTATTTTTTCAACTACCCAACCCCTTTGGGGGGTGTGTTTGGATAGTTGTATGGCTATTGAGCCACCCCATTTTTGCCCAAAACAACGAGACCAAAGTCAAGTCCGACGGTCGGCCTTGGAATTTGCAAGAATGTATTGAGTTTGCCCAATCGAATAGTATTCCGGTGAAACAAAGCCAAATCCAAGCACAAATCAGTGAAAACAACTACATCCAGTCGAAATATGGTCGGCTGCCCTCGGTCAACTTCAACCACCAACAAAACCTACAAGGAGGGCGTTCTATCGACCCATTCAGTAACCAATTCGTAAACCAATTGGTCAATTCAAGCAACACATCCTTGGTTGCCAGTTTCAATGCTTTTAGTGGTTTCCAACAATCGAATACCATACGACGAAACGAACTAAATGTAGAGGTAAACCAACTGAACCGCGAACAACAAAAATACAATGTGGCGCTCAACGTAGCCCTCAACTACTTGCAAGTGCTTCAAAACTATGAATTGTTGGATGTGGCACGCAAACAAACCGAGGTTACCAAAGCCCAATTGGAGCGGACGCAAAAGTTGTTCGACGCAGGTGCTGTAGCCATTGGAAACTTGGCCAATTTACAAGCCCAGTTAGCCAACGACGAACTGGCGGTCATTCAGGCTGAAAACAACTTGCAAATTTCGAAGGTGAACCTGATGCAACAAATGAACTACCCCATCAACGAAATGAACGAAAATTTCGACATCGTAAAGGTTGACTTGGGCGATGTAGAGGTAGTAGATTATCCCCAAAATCCTGCCGAAATTTATGCCATAGCCGAAATGTCGCAACCCAACATCCAAAGTGCAGACTTGGGCATACGGGTAAGCCAATACAATGTGGACATAGCCAAGGCGGGTCGTTACCCTACCCTTACTTTAACAGCCACCTTGTCGTCGGGTTTTTCGAGTGCGCGCGCTTTGTCGCAAACCTCTGTGGCTCTTCAACAACAAGTCATTGGTACAGTGGACGGCACCGGACAAACGGTTTCTACCTTGACGCCAGTAGTTACCCGTACAGCCACCCCTTATCCGGTATTCCGACAATACGACGACAACTTTGCTCAAGTCGTTGGATTCCGATTAGGCATTCCTATTTTCAATGGTTTGCAAGTAAAAACCAATATCCGCAACAGTATGTTGGGTGTAGAAAACGCCAAACTGACAGCCCAAAACAATAGAATTATTTTGCGTCAAACCATCGAACAGGCGTTTGTCAATGCCGATTTGGCTGCCAATACCTACAAAGCACAACAAAAACAAGTAGAAGGTCTTTCGTTGGCTTTTGAAATTGCGCAGAAAAACTTTGAAGCAGGAGCTATCAACTCTTTTGACTATAGCATTGCCAAAACCAATTTGGACAGGGCACGCGCCAATTTAATTAGCGCCAAGTATAACTACTTGTTCCGTACCGAGGTGTTGGATTTCTATCAGAACTTACCACTTACCATCGGAGACTAATACATTTCATCAAAATTGAACAAAATATATATTTTTGCACTGATTTTTTTCTTAAAACAAATAGATTGATTTTTTAACTATACAACATCCGAAAACAATGGCTTCTAAAAAGAAAAATCGTTGGTTACGCTATGCTATTATTGTAGTTATTGTCTGTGTGGCAGGCTACGTGGGAGCTCGCTCATTTGGCTTTGTAGGCCAAAAAAAGATGACCGAAGTAATCACCGGCAAAGCAAAATATACTAAAATCGTAGAAAAAGTAAGTGCTTCGGGCAAAGTACAGCCCGAAGTAGAAGTAAAAATTAGCCCAGATGTATCGGGGGAAATTGTCGATATTATGGTGCAAGAAGGCGATTCGGTCGTACAAGGACAGTTGTTGCTGCGTATCCGCCCCGACAATATCCGCGCTGCTGTAGAAAACGCTGCCGCGAACCTTAACTCGCGCAAAGCCAACATTGCCCAATCGCAGGCCGATTTATTGCAACGCGAATCGGAAATGACCCGCTCTAAGGCGGAATTTGACCGGCAAACCAGCTTGTATGAACAAAAAGTAATTTCGGAAGCAGACTACCAACTGTCTCGAATGAACTATGAAGTGGCACAACAACGGGTCGAATCGGCCAAACAAAACGTTGAAGCCTCTAAATACAACTTGCAAAGCGCCCAAGCTACCCTAAAACAAAGCACCGACAACCTTTCACGTACTGAAATTTATGCCCCTGTCAGTGGCTCAATTTCCAAATTGAGTGTTGAAAAAGGGGAAAAAGTAGTAGGAACGGCTCAAATGTCGGGAACAGAAATGCTTATTATAGCCAACCTTACCCGTATGGAAGTAAGGGTCAATGTAAATGAAAACGATATTGTACGTGTTCGTCTGGGGCAAGAAGCCGAGATAGAAGTCGATTCGTATGCCAACCGTAAGTTCAAAGGCGTTGTAACCGAAATTGCCAATACAGCGAAAGCAACCGCTACAGATGATGCGGTAACAGAATTTCAGGTGAAAGTACGTATTTTGAACGAATCGTACAAAGACTTGACCGCTGAGAAAAAAGGGCTTTCTCCTTTCCGTCCGGGTATGACCGCTACCGTCGATATCATTACCAATACCAAAGACAATGTGTTGGCAGTTCCTTTGGCAGCAGTGGTTACCCGAAGCACCAAAGAAGAAGAGCGCAAGTTTGAACGCAAAGGAGGCCAAGCAGAAGAGAAAAAAGAAGAAAAGAAAGGACAAGGCAAAGCCGACGAGTTAAAGCAAGTGGTGTTCTTGTATGATGAGAAGCAAAAGAAAGTAAAGAAAAAAGAAGTAAAAACCGGTATCAGTGATTTTGAAAATATTGAAATCTTAGAAGGCGTAGCCGATGGCGAAGAATTGGTTACCGGTCCATTTGCTACGCTGACCAACCCCCGCTTGCTGAAAGACAACGATGAGGTAAAAAAAATAGACCCTCAAAGCTTCGGTAAGAAAAACGAAAAGAAATAATTAATTTAGTAAATACACTGAATACCAAGGGATTACTTAGAAAAATCAGGATATTACCCGCTGCGGAAAACATTGCCCAGGTGGCCGTTCTTGGTGGCGGCAGCTGGGCAACCGCGCTGGTAAAGATACTCACCGAAAATGCTGTCAAAGTGCATTGGTGGTTGCGCAACGAGCAAGCAGCCAAGCACTTGCGCAAGTATCACCACAACCCCAATTACTTGAGCAATGTGAGCATCAACCGGCGAAAAGTCAAAATTTATACGCAACTGCCCAAAGCATTGGCTTCGGCTCAGTTTGTAGTAGTAGCCATTCCGGCGGCTTTTGTGCCCGAAGCTTTGGCCAAAGTACAGGCAGCCGATTTGGAAGGCAAAGTGATGGTATCGGCAGTCAAAGGGCTGATTCCGCAAAGCCAAGCCTTGATAACCGAACACCTTACACAGTACTTGCAGGTACCCGCCGAGCAAACTGCTGTGATTGCAGGGCCTTGCCACGCCGAAGAAGTGGCTTTGGAAAAACAATCATTTCTGACGATTGCGTCTAATTCGGCTACGACCGCCACCAGCTTTGCCAATTTGCTCAACTGCCGTTATATTCAGACCACTACCTCGCAAGATGTGCTGGGTATTGAATATTGCGCGGTGATGAAAAATATCATTGCGCTAACTTGCGGCATTGCACACGGGCTAAACTACGGCGATAATTTCCAAGCGGTTTTGGTATCAAATGCTTTGCAAGAGATGAGCCGCTTGGTGGCCGCCCTCGACCCACAGCCCCGCGATCTGAGCGCCTCGGCGTATTTGGGCGATTTGCTGGTTACGGCCTACTCGCAATTTAGCCGCAACCGCACCTTTGGCAATATGATTGGGCGGGGATACAGTGTAAAATCGGCGCAAGTAGAAATGAATATGGTAGCTGAGGGATACTATGCGGTGCAAAGTATTTACCAATTGAACCAAAAGTTGCAGGTAAATATGCCAATCACCACAGCTGCTTATCAAATTTTATATGAAAATGCACGTCCAGCCCCAACTATTCAGCAATTGATCCGTAATTTGGTGTAAGTCTTGTAGATAGGTTTGTTTATGGTGGCCTAATGCAACATTCTCAAATTATAATCTTATATATAATTATGACCAATATTTACTTACCATTGATTGACTTATTTCATTTCAAAACATTGAAAATGACAGCCAAATCCTTATTTCTCTGTCTATGGGCTTGTGGTTTATCGCTACAATTGCTTGCCCAAACCGAAAAAGCCAAAGCCAAAAGTGATGGCGATATTTTAGACCCCGAAAAAGCAGCCAAGGCTTCTACTTGGGTTTCTCGCGGAAATATTTACTCCGACTTGGCGCTCAACCCCAACAACTACGATAAATATAAAGAAGCGGCTTATGAAGCCCACCAAGCCTATATGAAAGCCCTTTCGATGGAAAGCAACAATGCGGCTGCACAAGAAGGATTGCGCTATTTGGCACCGGTGCTGATCAATGTGGGGGCGACGGCTTATTCCAAAAATGAAAAAAACGAAGCGATGCGCGCCTTTGTACTGGCCAATGATTTGAACCCAACCGATTCGGTTTCGCTGGAATATGCGATTATGACTGCCTTTGAAGTCAAAGACTATGAAATGTTCAAGAAGATGACGCATAAACTGCTGGAGCTTCCGCTGGAGCGAAAACTGCAATTTTATACCAGCCTGGCCACTCACTATGCTTTGGTAGAAGAAAACTATGGCAAAGCCCGCGAGGTACTCGAAAGGGGGTTGGTGGATTATCCTAAATCAAAAAATTTGCGAGAACTAAAAATTGCCTTAGACATCAAAGAAGACAAATTGGCGGCTGCCATTCCCGACTTAGAGCGGAAAATAGCTGAAGATCCTAACAATTTTGATGGCTATTATGACTTGGGGGTGGTGTATGAAAGCTACGGCAAGTATTATTTCAACCAATTGTTAGACAGCACCGTGCAACTCATTGAGCCTCAACGCCTTGATTATGAAGCGAAGATGTATGATAATTTCGGCAAGGCAACTGAACTATATTTAAAATCTTTGTCGCTGGAAGGCGAAAGCACCAATACCATTTTCAATACGGCCACGGTTTATTTCAACAGGGGGGTTTATTTGAAAAAACAACTCAATAAGCTTGCCTATAAAGACCTGAAAAGCAAAGAAGGCAAAGCCATCGACGAGCAATTAGACAATTATTTCAAAGATGCACGTCCTTATTTTGAAAAATTGGCCAACACCCCCATTGATAAAAAATATAGAAAGGCCGACAAAACCGTCGTGTTTGAAAGCCTGCGTATCATTCTCAAAAAATTAGATAACAAAGACGACCACGCCCAACGCATTGATGTGTTAAAAAAATTGCTGGGACGCTACGAAGACTACGACTATGTGTCGGACGATAAAGAAGAGAAAATGGAGTCGGTGCGCAAAGAATTAGAAGAATTGGAAGCCTCAGCACAAGCCAAGCCTAACAAAGAAAAAGAAAAGAAAAAAGAGCCTGAGAAAAAAGAGGCTAAAAAAGAAAAAGACCCCGGAGTCAAAAATTAAACCCTACTGCCGAAGCCGCCCTCACTAAGCGGCTTTTTTATGGATTCAACCGGTTTGCCTCTGTCTATGATTTCGCGAAAGCGCGTACCGGAAAATATACTTTAAACCTGGCTCCTTGTGGAACATTCGGTTCATACCACACTTGGCCGTGCATCGCTTCTACGTATTTTTTGACAATACTAAGCCCTAAACCGGTAGCTTTTTCACCACCGGTGGGTTGGCTTCCGGCAGTTTGATAGCGTTGAAACAGTTTAGATTGTTGCTCTGGCGCCACCCCTTGCCCTTCGTCGATCACTTCGGTAAGCACCGAATCATCCACCGTTGCAAGCTGAATCAAAACTTTCGACCCTTGCGGGGAATACTTAATGGCATTAGAAACTAAGTTTTTAAAGATCAGATAAGCATAATGAATATCAACCCAAGCCTTGGCCGACAATTCTTCGGTTGCTAATACGATGGATATTCTTTTGTTTTGAGCGTAATCGCCGAGGTCTTGCATTACTTCTTGAACCAAAGAAATCAAATCGACTTGTTGAAAACTAAACTGAATTTGTTGGGTTTCGATCACGGTTTGATCCAGCAGCCCGTCCACCATCTGGGTCATCCGGCGTGCCGTCTTGCGGATGAGTTGTAGCGATTGGCGTTGCTCGTCGCTATAATTATTTTGATAATTTTCCATTAAGTTGCAAAGCCCTTCGATTTGGTGCAGGGGCGAGCGCAAATCGTGGGCTAAAATACTCATCAAGTAGCTTTTTTCATCGTTCAGTTTAGCCAATTGTTGATTTTGATGCGCCAAAGCGATATTCTGTTGTTGTACTTCGGCTTTCTGGGCGTTGAGTGCTAAGTTAAATTGCCGAATTTCGTCCTTTTGTTTACCACTCTGAATAGATTCCCTTCTATACAAAGTAGTATAAAGGTAAGAGGCATACGCAAAAAAGTAGAAATATACCAACAACAAGGCCGCAATCACCCAATTGAGTAGTCCTAAAGACGTTGTTTGAAATGTAGCCCCTCTCAAAATAGCCATCACCGCCGCACCAACCACAAAAGCAAGACTGCCTTTGAACAAGGATCGCCACCCTAAAAGTCCTAAGTTACTGCCGGTGCTAATTAGCCAAAAAGTAAACAAAGGGAAATAACCAAAATCGATACAAGCAACACAGACTCCCAGTAGCGCATTGTCAAAATAGAGTACACGAAGTTGAGAAAACGGATTTTTTTGGCCTCGAAAAGCATAAAACCCAAGTATGATGTGTGGGTAAAAAAAACAAAAAAAGGCAAAAATCAAACTTATTGGCTCGTAGCGGTGCGTAAGGTAAGCATATAACACGACTGTACAGCACACAAAAAGTGATGCCATTACTCGAAAAGCGTAGATTAACCATCCAAAATTGAGCAATAGATGTGGCACAGGCACTTATTTTGAGTTTTGTGCGTTCGTAAATTAGTTGGGTGTTAAAATTAACATATTTTATTGTTTTTGTACCATTCCTGTCATTTAATCAAACTACTTCTATGGGTGTCATCATCTTACTTATTATTGCCGGGGTATTGGTAGCTGGGGGTTTTCTGATTGCTTTCTTTTGGGCGGTGCGTTCAGGTCAATTTGACGATACTTATTCTCCTTCAGTTAGGATACTGTTTGACGATAAACCCAAAGACCAAGACGATCAGACAGAAAACTGACAAATGTCAGTTTTGAGCCTAATGCTTATCATTCTATAGCCCGCATATCCTCTATAGTTTTACATATTCTTAGACTTGTAAAATTATTGGTAACTAATCAAATTCAGAGGATATGCAAATTGAAAAATTCGAGTACGACAACAGGACAGTACGCCTCTTTATGATAGCCAGCGTTGTGTTTGGCATTGTAGGGATGACAGTAGGGCTTTTAGCAGCCATACAGCTGTTCTATCCGCTTTTCAACTTCGACCTGCCATTTACATCCTTTGGCCGAATCAGACCACTCCATACCAATGCAGTAATTTTTGCATTTGTAGGGAATGCGATGTTTGCCGGGGTGTATTATTCGATGCAGCGCTTGTTGAAAACCCGCACCTTCAGCGATGCTTTAAGCGCCATCCATTTCTGGGGTTGGCAATTAATCATTTTGGCAGCCGCCATTACCTTGCCCTTGGGCTACACATCGGGGCACGAATACGCCGAATTAGAATGGCCTAT
>DMHB01000289.1 GCA_003449595.1 Microscillaceae bacterium
AAAGAAATGGGGAAGATTTTTTGAAGAAAATTATTCTCACCCTTCAGAAGACTATGCCAACCATCTTCTTTTATTTAATAATCAAACGGCGGGTTTCTTGGCCACCTTGTCGCTTGAGGAACTGCACAAAATATAGCCCGGAAGGGACGTTCTCTACCTCCAAGGTTTGCAAAGTATTGGCTATCAGCGTGATGCCCTGCACCACCACCTTGCCTTGGCTGTCCAATAGGCGTACTTCTGCATCAAAGTTTGCCCGGATATTGACCCGCTGCAAAGCCGGATTAGGATAAATGACAATGTCGTTGGTAGGCACATCGTCAAACAAGCGCCCTTGTGGACTGGTATTTTGCAAGTAGCGTAGTCCGCCTGCCTGCGTACCAACGATGATTTCGGGAAAACCGTCGCCGTCCAAATCTGTAGCCGAAGGTGTAAGCGCAATGCCAAAATCGTAGGCTACATAGCTGCGGTTCAAGGTGTCTAACATCCACTGGGTTTGGCCATTCCACCGACCCCGCAAGTTTTGGGTTACATTGGTATAAATGGTAAAAGTGCCTGAATTATCGCCGGCCAACACATCGGGCTGTCCGTTGTTATCCACATCGGCCACAGCCACCGACAAAAAGCGCTTGAGCGGATTTTGCACCAAGCCCCCCAAGGTATCGCTGACCAATTGCCACGAAGGATTTGACAAACTGCCTCGGTTCTCAAAATAAGAAAGATTGCCCTGCCCCCGCCCTACCAACACATCCAGGCGATTGTCGCGGTTGAGATCGACCAACAAAGGCTGATCGGTTAGTTGCAAACTAATGTTGATGGGTTGCGCTTCGGCGATGTTGAAAGCAAATGGCTGCCGAACCGGCGTTTGGTTGAGCAAATAACGAAACCGCATTTGGTTGCCTTGGGCATACGACAGGCATAAGTCAGGTTGTCGGTCTTGGTTGACATCGGCAAAATGAGGGCGCAAATCGGTCGCAGCCCAAGCGCTGAGCCCCAGGTAATCGTCAGTAACTTGCTGAAAAGCAGGCGCTTGGCTGGTGCCAATGTTTTCATACAAAGCAATGCTGGCCGTAAAACTACCATCGGGGTTGAGTTTGCCACGATTGCCCACCAGCAAGTCTTGATCGCCGTCGGCATCCACATCGGCCCAAGCCGGATAGGCCGATTCGCCCAGTTCTACCATCGTTTGTTGCAAGAAATCGTTTTGTACAAATTGGAAATTGGGCGCTTGGTTGGTGCCTGTATTTTTATAAAACCAGGCCGATTGGTGGAAATTACTCTGGTTTACCTCATTGAAAAAAAGATTGGGAGCCGATAGCAAGTCTTTTCGTCCATCGAAATCTACATCTTCCCAAAACACCGCCGGAAAAGTGGTGAGTTGGATGGGCTTGCTGGCGGGAAAATTACTGGCAAAAGTGGTGAATTTGCCCAGCGTGTTGTTGCCTTCGTTGTAAAAAACATATAGGTTATCGCAAGAAACATCGCCAATGAGCGCGTCTTTTTTGCCGTCGTTGTTCAAGTCCATTACCATCAGGGTAGAGCCTAAGTGCATCGGGCGGGGGGCGGTGAGCAAGGCTTGTGGATCTATGCTGCATCCGATGTTGAAAAAATAAGCCCCACAGCTAAAACCTTCCTGAAAATCGCCCCAGCAAGTGTTAATTCGGCTGAACTGTAGCTGGGAGGCATTACCGGTTTGTTCGATGCTGAGATTTTGGTGGTACTCCAGCTGGCTATTGGCAATGTCGAACGCGATGATGTCAACATCGCCGTCGTTGTCCATATCCGTAATGGCGGGGATGTCGGTAATGGGAATTTGCAGGTTAAAACTCCCCGAAAAACCTTGGGTAAACAACGCCTCAGAGGCCACCTCAAATTGTAGTTTTTGCCCGCTGGGGGTTGCATTGCGAAACACCCGAATGCCCAAGTTGGTATGGGTAAACAAGTCTTTGCGCCCGTCGCGGTCGTAGTCCACGCTGAGCAGCCAAGCGCGTAAATCGTTGGGAAACAAAAATTCGTATTTTGGGTCGTAGCGATAAGCCCAACCGCCATTGGCCTGGCGTTCGGCCACAAAAGTATTGATTTTGGAGGCTGTGCGTTCAAAAACTATCAAGTCTTCCTGTCCATCGCCATTGAGGTCTAAAGTAGAAAACTGAGGACAGTTCAGCCCACCCGCCCAAGCATTGCGCAAGGTTTGTGTAGGAGTGCGAACAGGAATATGGGTTTTGAGTTCAAAAGACAAGGTTTGGGCTTGTAGAACACTTGCGCCCCAGCAGACCAAGAGGCAGCCAAGACTTCCAATTATTTTAAGGTTTGCAAACAGCCGGATGATGAAGAAACAATAATTCTGCATTAGTTTTGAGCGGTGATTGATAACAAATTTCGTGGTTATTTTTTTAATTATCCTTTGAACAGTTTTGTTTTATGCAAGAGCGAGGTTTTGGCCTTGGGGTGTGGGTAGCTTACATCGCCTTGGTGTTGGTTTGGGGAAGCGCCTTTATCCTAATCAAAAAAGCATTGGTGGTTTTTGCCCCACACCAATTAGCCGCTATTCGGGTAACGATGGCCTTTACATTTATGTCGTTTTTGGCCGTTTGGCACTTGCGCAAAGTACCGGTGAAAAAGTATATTTTCATTCTCCTTTCGGGATTGCTGGGCGTTTTCATTCCTTCGTTTCTTTTTCCGACGGCGCAGTTGCATATCAATAGTTCTACAGCTGGCGTAATCAACACCCTTTCGCCTTTGTTTACCCTTTCGGTGGGGGTTATGTTTTTCAAACAAAAAACCCATACCCGACAAGTAATGGGGCTTTTGCTAGGGTTGGCAGGTGCTATGACTTTGATCTGGAAAACCGGCGCTTCGGGCGGGTTAACCCTGAACGAATACGCCTTGCTGGCTGTCATCGCCACACTTTGTTACTCTTTCAACATCAACATCATCAAAAATTATTTGGCCGAAGTAAGCGCCTTACACGTTTCAACCATTTCTTTGTTTCTGATTGGCCCCTTGATGTTGGTATATATGACCACCATCGACCTGCGCACCCCCATCGAGACCAACCCCCTTGCGGGACAGGCATTGGCTTATATTTTATTTTTGGCGTTGTTTTCTACCACCATCGCCACAGTGGTTTTCAATAAATTGATTATGATAACCAATCCTGTTTTTGCCAGCTCAGTTACTTACTTTATCCCCGTAGTAGCGCTGTTTTGGGGCATTTTGGATGGCGAATCGCTTACTTGGCTGCAAGGCTCAGGCATCGTAGCCATTATGAGCGGAGTATATTTGGTGAACGCTCCGCAAATGAAGCGCGCTGTTGAATCTTCCTAAGGAAACAAACAAACTTTTTAAGACAGTTCAAATGGTTTTTTCAAAAATAATCTTCAAATTTGCCTTGCTGTTGCAATAAAATAAAACCTTGATTTGACATTCCCAAATAAGAAAAACAATGGAACTATACTTAGACTCGGTTGATTTCAAAGAGATTGAAGAAGCTTTTGAATGGGGCTTTCTGACTGGCTTGACCACCACCCCTACTTTTATGCACCGACAAGGCATCACTGATATTGACGGAGCCATAGTGAAACTTTCTAAAATGGTGCCTGTGCTTCAGGTAGAGGCTTTGGGCGACACCGCAGAGGAAATCGTTCAAGAAGCAGACCGCTTGCTTTCTTTAGGGTTAGATAAAAATAAAACAGTTTTCAAAATTCCGGTTTCAAACGTAGCATTGAAGGCTTGTTATATGTTGCGCCAAAAAGGTTATATGGTCAATATCCACTTGGTTTATACCCTCAACCAAGCCTATATGGCTATGAAAGCCGGTGCTACCTATGTTTGTCCTTTGGTAGGCCGATTGCAAGACCAAGGCCACGATGCGCTTACCTTGGTAGCCCAATGCGTGGAAGCGGTAAATCATTATGGATACGACACAAAAATTATGTTTTCTTCTGTGCGCCACGCCGAACACGTGCGCAACGCCATCGAAGTAGGCGTACATACCGTTACCGTGCCTTGGGGTGTAATGAAGAAACTCACCGAAAATAACTTTACCACAGTAGGCACCGACCAATTTGTAGAGCATACCAAGCTTTTGACCGTAAAGGTAAAAGATGCCATCGCGAAGCAAAATCCCACTGTCAAAACCACCGACACGGTGTTTGATGCCATCGCACAAATGACCGAATCGGGAATGGGTGCTGTTACCATTTTAGGTACAGATGGTAGTTTGAAAGGTATTTTTACGGATGGCGATTTGCGCCGCAGCCTCAAAACAGCCGGCAAAAATGTAGTGGACCAACCAATGGAACAATTTGCCAACTCGCCCATTACCATCAATGCCGATGCTTTGCTATATGAAGCCGTAAAAGTTTTCAAAGAAAAAGGTGTAGATAACATTATCGTGTTGCAAGCCGGACAGCCCTTGGGTATGCTCGACATCCAAGATTTTGTCAAAATGAACTTGATTGGCTAAACCTTCCTTTTTTTGTGGAATGTAAATATTGATAAAAACCGATTTATTCGGTTTTTTTTATAACAGTACAATGCCTTATGCGCAATCGTTTATGAAAAAAATACTTATCACCGGAGGAGCCGGTTTTATTGGTTCGCACGTGGTGCGTTTATTTGTCAATCAATATACCGACTACCATATTTATAACTTGGATTGCCTTACCTACGCCGGTAACCTAAGCAACTTGAGCGATGTAGATCAAGCCCCCAATTATACCTTCATCAAAGGCGACATCACCGACGCGGTATTGGTTGACAAATTATTTGAAACCCACCAGTTCGACGGGGTTATCCATTTGGCAGCCGAGTCGCATGTCGATCGGTCTATCCAAAACCCACTCGCGTTTGTACAAACCAATGTAATTGGAACGGTCAATTTATTGAATGCTTTTCGCAAGAATTTCAAAAAACCTCACCAACTTTTCTACCACATCTCGACCGACGAAGTGTATGGCTCATTGGATGAGGGCGGTTTTTTTGTTGAAACAACTCCTTACGATCCACAGTCGCCTTACTCTGCCTCCAAAGCTTCTTCCGATCACTTTGTGCGGGCTTATCACAATACTTATAAAATTCCGGTCATCATTTCAAACTGTTCTAATAACTACGGCCCCAATCAGTTTCCTGAAAAACTAATCCCGCTTTGCATTAGCAACATCCGCCAAGGCAAACCCCTGCCCATTTATGGCAAAGGCGAAAATGTGCGCGATTGGCTGTATGTAGTTGACCACGCACGCGCTATCAACACCATTTTCCACCAAGGCAACGTAGGTGAAACCTATAACATTGGAGGGCTGAACGAGTGGCAAAACATAGACTTAGTCCGACTGCTTTGTAAGGTAATGGACGAAAAGTTGGGGCAAGCAGCAGGTACTTCCGAAAAGCTGATTACCTATGTAACCGACCGCGCCGGCCACGATTTGCGCTATGCCATTGACGCTACCAAACTTACTACTACCTTAGGCTGGAAACCAACGGTTACGTTTGAAGAAGGGCTTTCAAAAACTGTCGATTGGTACTTGGCGAACGAGCTTTGGCTCAATCAGATTCTTTCGGGCGAGTACCAAAACTACTACGCACAACAATACCAAAATCGCTAAAACAGCAATTTCAACTGTGTAGGTTTTATATCTTCTACTGGGCTCAGGTTAGAAAGCGTAATGCCTAACAAACGGATGGCTTGCCGGCTTAAATTGGTTTGTTGTAAAATCTGAAAAGCAGCTTCTTTGATGGTTTCAGCATCAAACAAAGGACTGGAAAAGGTGCGGCTACGAGTGATTTGCACAAAATCGGCAAATTTGATTTTCACGGTTATCGTTTTTCCCCGTACTTGTGCCTGTTGCAACCTTCCCCAAACTGTATCGGCTATTTTATCTAACTCGACTATTAAAGTTTCTCGCTCCGAGTAGTTTTTTTCAAAAGTTCGCTCTGCGCCAAGCGACTTACGCAGGCGGGTTGGGTTCACCTTGCGGTGATCGATGCCACGACAAATATCAAAATAAAACAAGCCTGCTTTGCCAAACCAGTCGTGAAGGGTTTCGCGAGCGTGTTTGCGCAAGTCAGCCCCTGTCTGGATTCCTAACTTGTACATTTTCTCAGCCGTAACTTTGCCAATGCCGTGGAACTTGGCGATGGGAAGTGCCGCCACAAATTTCTCAGCATCTTCGGGTCGTATCAGCGTTAGTCCATTAGGTTTTTGAAAATCGGAAGCTACTTTGGCCAAAAATTTATTGAAAGATACTCCCGCCGAAGCCGTAAGACCGGTAGTCTTTTTGATCCGTTCTTTGATTTCTTGGGCTATGAGGGTGGCAGAGCGTATGTTTTTTTTGTCTTGTGTTACATCCAAGTAGGCTTCGTCGAGCGAAAGTGGCTCAACCAAGTCGGTATATTCCAAAAAGATAGTCCGAATTTGATTGGATACTTGTTTATACACTTCAAATCGGGGTTTTACAAAAATAATTTCGGGGCATTTTCGAAAGGCTATGGCTGAAGGCATCGCAGAATGAATACCAAATTTACGTGCTTCATAGCTGGCGGCTGCCACTACTCCACGCTGTTTAGCGCCACCAACGGCCAAGGGCTTATCCCGAAAATCAGGGTTATCGCGTTGCTCTATGGCAGCAAAAAAGGCATCCATATCGATATGGATAATTTTTCGCAAAGGAGGTAACTCGTCCATAGCCATACACGAATAGTTTTGCTATAAAAAACGCTGACTAAGCAATACTTGGTCAGCGTTGAAAACGGTTAGCTTTTAGTTGGCAAGTGCCTCAGGCATTTTCGTCTATTTCAATCATTTCTACAGGCATCTTGACCACTTGGCGAAGGTCTTCGCCGGTTTGGAGCATATCTTCGTCTTCTGATTCATAAAACCATTTTACTTGGGTGGCATACCCTGCATTGTATATTTTCTCGATTTTTTTCAAGATACTCAGAATATACATTGAAGAACTGGTATTGAAGTATTCGAGTTTAAACACTACGGTTGTCTTATCTTTGGGAGCTGTAGCATAGGTATCGAGCCAGCTAAGAAGTTGCTCATAAAACTGGTATGAGTTTTCGGGAATAGAACGCCCAATAATTTCTAATTCACCTTTATCGTAATTGAAACTAACTTCAGGGGTCTTGGCAGTAGCTTTGATTCGTATATTGTCTAACATATCGTTTGTATGGCAGTCTTGTTCCTGTAGAAGTGTAATTAATTTTTAGTAATCTGCACCTGCAAGGCAAACAACATCTCTCCTTCAAGGGCTTCCGGTAAAGAAATCAATTGATAATCGAGCTTATTGCCTGTGCGGCGGATCATATCGACCAACCCTAACCCTGCGCCAATTTGATTGGGTTTGGGTTCTCTATCAAGGTAATTGATATAATGCGCTTGTAGTTCTATGTCGTTCATTTGGTTGATCATTTCTATTCTTCTCACTAACTCGTCGGCGGCTTCTTGTTTGATACAATTGCCTGAAAACAAGCAAATTTGGTCTTCTAATTCTTGAATAAACAAAAAAGCAGAGTGTGCAAAAGAATGTTGTTCACCAAATTTATTCAAATAATGAAAGCTGTTTTGAAGACATTCAACTGAAATATTGATGAGTTTTTTGCGTACTTTTTTTGATACTTGTACATCTAATTGTTTATCAGCAATTTTCAAGATATATTCTATCACCTCGCTATCCAAAATGCCTTTATAGGAGAAGATTATATTCTGGTTGTTTAGAAAGTTGTAAAAGTCCGAAATTACTGTCATATTGGAATCGTGTACAAGGCTAATAGTAAGACATACAATACAAAAAAAGTGTTATTAAAACTAAAGCAAAAATATACATTAAAAACAAAAACACATTCTTTTTGTCGATGTTTTTCTGGATTGGTTGTAATTCCTTAATTACTACCAACCATTGGCCAAAACATCTGCTAAATGTATTGTTTTGACCAATTTACGATTTTTTTTCAAATATCCATCTAAATGCATCAAGCACGAGGAATCGGTCGAGATGATGTAAGAGGCCTCTGTAACCACTGCATTATCGATTTTTTGCTCTGCCATCCCTACCGAAATAGCTTGAAATTTGACGGCAAAAGTACCTCCAAAACCACAACAGGTTTCTGCATCTTTCATTTCTACCAACTGCAAGCCTTTTACATTACTCAATAAAGTGCGGGGGGCTTGTTTGATGCCACACTCGCGCAAAGCACTGCAAGAATCGTGATAAGTAGCCACTGCCTGAAACATAGAACCTTCGATGCGGTTGACGTTTAACACATCCACGATAAACTCGCTCAACTCGAAAGTGCGCTGGCTGATTTGGAAATAAGCTTCTTTCTCAGCTTGGGTTTCTAACAAATGCTCATACCCGTTGCGCACCATCCCCACACAAGAGGCCGAAGGGCAAACAATATGCCGATGAGGATCGTCAAAGTCTTTCAAAAATTTCTGTGCCACAGCGCGCGCTTGCTTGAAATAGCCTGCATTGTAGGCTGGCTGTCCACAACAAGTTTGCCCGGGGTTATAATTGACTTCACAACCTAATCTTTTCAAAATTTTGACCATATTCATTCCGGTTTGCGGATAAATCTGGTCAATAAAACAAGGAATAAATATATCCACCACCATAGTGTCGAGAATTTAAACAAGAGTTGATGAGTGAGGGGAAAAAACTTTATCGGCCCACCGAAGCGATGCACCCAAAGCTGAAAGGTTTAGTTGAGGTGGTAGGTTTTGTATAGTCTGTAGAAACTCAACCAAGGTTTCGGTAGCTATATTGCCTACCAAATCATCTTTAGCCATCGGGCAGCCTCCAAAGCCCTTCAAAGCGGCATCGAATCGGCGGCAACCCGCTTGGTAAGCTGCTTGTAGTTTGGGCAGCCGCTGCTGGGGCAACGCGTGAAAATGAGCACCGAATTCGATGTGTGGATATGCCGGAATCAACTCTTTGAAAATGGTGTGAATTAACTCGGGTTCGGCAGTTCCTACGGTATCGGCCAAGGGGATGATGCGAATGCCTATGCTGTCTAACTTGGCTACGAAATCCAATACAATATCGGGGTGGAAGGGATCTCCGTAAGGATTGCCAAAGCCCATTGAAATATATACCACCAAGTTTTTTTGATATTGCAGACACAAATCCTGCATAGCCTTCACCTCTTCAAGAGCCTCGGCAATGGTTTTGTTGGTATTTCGTTTCTGAAAAGTTTCTGAAATGGCCAATGGGAAACCTATGTAGGTAATGCCGGCAAATTCTACGGCTTGGGCAGCCCCTCGTAGGTTGGCCACAATAGCCAATAGTTTGGTATGGGGGTGTTTTTCCCAGTCCAAGCCCGCCAGTACATCGGCAGTGTCTTGCATTTGAGGGATGGCTTTGGCAGAAACAAAACTGCCAAAATCAAGTGTATCGAAGCCGACTTGCAATAAACTATTGAGGTAATCGATTTTGAGTTGGGTATCCACAAAATAGGAAAGCCCTTGCATAGCGTCGCGTGGACATTCTATAATTTTCATTGATTGTTGACAGCTTGATCAGGCCGTAAGGGTTAATTCTCTAAAAATATTTTCTAAGCTTGTTTCTTCTTGTTTCATACCCAGTAAAATCCAGCCTTGCTGAGCTGCTAAAGTAGAAATGGCAGCACGCAGGTCTTCTTGGCTGTTTTTTTGCTCGATAGTATAAGTAGCTGTTGCTTCTGCCTCTTGGTGTACTTTTGCTACGCCGGGCAATGACTGTAGTATTTTGGTTTGGATGGTGTTTTGAAACTCTACGACAATGGTCTTCTTGCCTGTTTTCAATTCGCGCAAAGCAGAAACAGGACTATCGGCTACAATTTTTCCTTTATTGATGATGACAGCTCTATCGCAAATGGCCTCTACTTCTTGCATAATATGGGTAGAAAAAACCACAGTTTTGGCTTTGCCAATGGTTTTTATCAGATTTCTTATCTCAACAATTTGATTGGGGTCTAATCCGGTGGTAGGTTCGTCCAAAATCAAAACCGGGGGGGCGTGCAACAAAGCTTGCG
>DMHB01000167.1 GCA_003449595.1 Microscillaceae bacterium
TTGTGAAAGGTGTATCGCAGCCCCAACATAAAACTACGTTTGGGCATTGCACGAAACTCTAAGTTTTGATAGTCAAGATCAAAAAGATTGAACACTTGGGCGCTCAGGGCGATGTCGCCGGCAGGAGTTTGCCATTTTTTACTGATCCAACTATCGAACAAATCGAACTGGGGCAGCCAGTTGTCGTTGTCGGTGGTGGTAAACCGAAAGCCAGTGTAGTGGTAAGTAATGCCCCAATCCCAAGTTTTGAAGCTGATGGTTTGTCCCAAAGTACCCCGGTGAAGCGGTGTGTAGGGCAGTTGTTTGCCTGCTGACCGGTCGGACGGGGTAATATTGGTCTGGTTGACAGATTGACTGAACGTATAATGCCCATGGAGACTCCAGCGCCAAGCACCGCTCTGGTATTGCCAGCGCAGCGAAGCCTCCACACCACCGGAAAACACATTAGAGATGTTGAGCGGCGACCAAAAGCTGCCATTGGGTAGCCAGATGATCCAGTTTTGTACCTGCATCGCGAAAGTGGTTAGCTCGACCTGTAGCTTGGATTGGGTGGTTTGCCATTGGTACAACCAGCCCAACTCGGCGGCATAGCTGTCTTCGGGCAAGATGTTGGGATTGCCCCCGGGCGACCAAAAACGGTCGTTTAGTGTAGGGATGCGATAGTTTTTCGAGAGCATCGCCTTCAGCGCCAGGCCGTGTGCTTTGCGCTTTACTACCCACCATTCGCTGCCCAAACTGGGCGCAATTGGTGCTTGAAATCCGGTAACAAAAACCTGACGCATATTCACGCTTAGCCGCCAAGCCGGGCGCACTTGCCAAGCCAAAGAAGCAAATACATCGCTGCGGTCTTGGAATACGGCCCCGCCATAATTGGGCATATTGGCAAAGAAATGATTCCAATTAGCGCCTACTTGCAGGGTAATGTTGCTACGGATTTCTTTTTCATAGCTGGCCGAGCCAAAAAACCGGTGGATGTTGGAAGGCGCAAAAGCATTGAACCGCAAGTAGTCGCTTGTCCAGCCTGC
The DNA here is from genome assembly GCA_003449595.1 of Microscillaceae bacterium. Lineage (GTDB taxonomy): Bacteria > Bacteroidota > Bacteroidia > Cytophagales > Microscillaceae > UBA8158. The sequence goes on from DMHB01000167.1 coordinate 1,026, forward strand.
TTTGATTTGCAACCTGCCCCAAGCGGCATTGTCGGTATAATCGGCTACGGCCCGCAAGCTGTGGTCTATTTGCCTGTCGCCAGTATTGGCTGCCGACATCGTAGGCTGAATTTGCCTATCGCTGAAATGGTACCATACATCCGCCTGAAGCGTGGCCGTTGGGCTGGTTTTCAGGCTTAGGTGCTGCAAAACACCATAATTAAGCCAGGCCGCATTGGTTTGACGCTCTAAGGGCTGCCCTGCTTGGGTCATATTGCGAAACGTAAAATCATTCTGCGCTGATTGTCGGTAAAGCTTGGTTTGCAAGACCCACTTGCGGCTGCCATAGCTAAACCGAATACCTGACGAAATCTGCCCAAAACTGCCCACCTCTTGGCTGAGGCCAATGCCCAAGCCGCTTGCGCGAACCAATGGCTGGGTTTGCAACAAGATGCTACCCCCAATGGCATCGGTGCCAAACAACGAAGCAGCGCCACCATATTGCAGCTCGATGCGCTCTAAGGCAAACACCGGAAACAAGGAAAAGTCAGCACCCCCCAAACTGGGCGAGTTGATGTTCATCCCATTCCAGAGCAAAGCCGTATGGTTGGCACTGGTGCCCCTGAAAGCGATGCTACTGAGCATTCCGTTGCCATAAGCTTTGATGTAAATGGGGGTTTGGGTAGCCAGCAAATTGGCCAATGACGAGGCGCTGTTGAGGACTTGTGTAAGGCTGTCGAAGACCTGCGACTTAGTGCCGGCAGCATATTTTTGCCACACGGGGGCTGTAACCTGAACCGGATGCAGCGTCGTGATGCTGTCGGAAGGAGTTTGAGCTATGAGCCGATGGCCAAACAAGCAACACGTCGCCCATAAACTGAATTGTACAAAATTTTTCACCGTTTGCCGACTGTTTAAAACAAGTTTAAAATTTGTTTTTACATCGCGCAAAGCGTTGAAGTGGAAAGCCTCCAACTCCTATAAATAGGTTGATGGAGAGGAAGAAACAGAACAACCTCCGAAACATCGGTCGTTGAAATACTTCTTTTCATTGCCTTTCACCCGAAAGCTTTGAACTATGTTTGGAAACAGGCAGGTCTCCTGGCTCGGTTCTTTGTGCAGCCTTCCCATAATCGAAAAAAAGATTACAGTGGCTCAAGAAATCGCACAAAGGGGATTGCGAACAATCCAATAAACCTTACAGTTGCGGGGACAGCTACGGTTTTGCACCGTATTCCCTATTAAAGCGCGGCCTCACGAGTGAAGCGTTGCTACCTAATCCGGATGCAATGTTCGGGAAAATAGCCCAAGGTTCAAAATTTTTGAAAGAAAAATATGGCCACCCTTTTCCAATGCTTCTTCCCGCTCCAACCTATTGGGCAAACCAGAAATAGGCATTAACTTGCTGCCAAACCCATTGATTTATAAAAATGAATATTTCACTTGCTCAGAAAAAGGCCATTGTTTGTGGCAGCTCGCAGGGCATTGGCAAGGCTACCGCGATGGCATTAGCCCAATTAGGCGCAGAGGTTACGCTGATTGCACGCAATCCGGCAAGAATTCAAACTGTATTAGAATTATTAGATACCTCGCAGGGGCAACAACATCGGTATATTTTGGCCGATTTCAGCAAGCCTGATCAGCTACAGCAGAAGCTCAACCAATATTTGGCTACTTTTCCGCAGTGCCATATTTTGGTGAACAACAGCGGCGGCCCTGCCCCCAGTGGTTTGTTGGAAGCCGAACTGGAAGACTTCAGAAATGGATTTGAACAGCATTTGATTTGTAGCCAGATGCTGGTACAAGCCTTTGCCCCAATGATGAAACAAGCCGGCTACGGGCGCATCATCAACATCATTTCGACTTCGGTGAAAGAGCCTCTGGCCAATTTGGGGGTATCGGGCACTATCCGCTGGGCGGTGGCGGGCTGGGCCAAAGCCTTGGCCAATGAACTGGGGCCAGACAATATAACGGTCAACAATGTGCTGCCCGGATTTACGGCCACGGAGCGCCTGACTGAATTGTTTGAAAACAACAGCCGCCGCACCGGCAAGTCAGTCGAGGTGTTGCAAGAAGAAGCTAAGCAACAAATTCCGTTGCGACGGTTTGCCCAGCCCGAAGAAATCGCGCAAGCCATTGCCTTTTTGGCTACTCCGGCAGCGGCTTACATCAACGGCACTAACTTGGTGGTGGACGGTGGCCGAACCAAGAGTTTGTAATGGTTAGCTAAAGCGGAAATGCTTCGATTTGGCTTTGATCCAGGGCGCAGTTGACCCATTCGGCATCAAAACTGGCATCGAGTTTTTTGTAGAAATCGATGGCGGGCTGGTTCCAGTCTAATACCTGCCAACTGATGCGTTTGCACTGGTCTTGGCGGGCTTGGCGCACAATGGCTTTGAACAGTTCGATGCCTACTTTGCGCTTGCGGTAGGATTCTAACACATACAAATCTTCGAGGTATAAACACTTGCCTTTCCAGGAGGAGTAGCGAAAGTAGTACATAGCCATCCCGACAGGCAAATCGCCTTCGTAGGCCATCCAAAAGCCAAACAGGGGTTGTTCGCCAAAGGCATCTTGGTGGAGTTGCTCAACGGTGTTGGTTACTTCATGGGGGGCTTTTTCATATTCGGCCAAGCCTTGGATGAGCGAAAAAAGTGCCGGAATGTCTTGGGGTGTTCCTCGTTGGATGGAAATATGGCTTTCTTTCATTTGTTTTGCACTAAAAGATTGAATGATGATGCAGATACGCCCGCAAAGATACTGGTTTAGGTGGCTAAAAAGAGTAGCTTGGTATATTTTTCAGCGGTTGGAAAACAATGGCAATGCAGACAGGCGCAGCAACGGCGAAGAGCGTTTTTTGGAAGATTGGGTAAAGCAAGCCCACGCGCAGCCTTGTGTGGTGCTGGATGTGGGAGCCAATCGGGGCGAATGGTCGGAAGCTTTGCAAGCCAAAGCAGCGCAATACCAACTGCCAATAGACTTGCACTTGTTTGAGCCGTTGCCTGAGACTTTTGCGGTGCTGCAAGCTATATTTGCCCAAAATACTGCGGTGCATCTCAACCCTTGGGGGATTTCGGCTGAGGCAGGAACTCAAACCTTGTTTGTTTCGGGGAAAAATCAAGCCTTGTCTTCCTTATATGATCGCCGGTTGCCCGAAAATCCTGTTGTACCAGTCAATATTTCACTGCAAAGGTTAGACACTTATATCGCCGAAAGGCAACTGCCCCATATCGACTTGCTCAAAATTGATACAGAGGGACACGAACTGCGCGTTTTGCAGAGTTTGGGCGATTATCTACATACGGGTTTTGTGCGGTGCATTCAGTTTGAATATGGCGCTACCTATTTGGATGCCCGAACCTCGCTACGTGAAGTGGCACAATTGCTCACAGAACGGGGCTATCGGTTGATGAAAATAATGCCTACCCACTTGGAGCCACGCGCTTATGAAGCCTCGTTGGAAACTTTTCAATATGCCAATTTTGTAGCGATGTGAAAGCAATAAAAACGGGTACTGCTCGCTGGTGGCAAGTAGTACCCGCTGGATATGAAAAATGGAGAACGCTCAATCAAATTTCAAATATATAGGTCTTGCCGTCTATATTGAAATGCAGGTTCATAATGCCGGGCCAAAGCGGATTTTTGAGGGTTTTTTCCCACTGGGCGTGTAAATCTTCCAGCTCTTTCACTTGTTCGGGGTTCTTGTTGAGCAGGTCGAATTTCTCGTATTTGTCTTCGGCGATGTTGTACAGAATTTTTTCGTTGGTGCGAGCATTAACGATTAGTTTCCATTTGTCGGTACGCACGGCTTTGTTATAGCCTGAGCGCCAATAGAGCACAGGGTGAGGTACTTTGGTTTCTTTTTGGCTTAGGAAAGGTACTAAATCCACCCCGTCGTAGGTGCGGTCGGTGGGGAGTGAAGCACGGACAGCGGCGGCGGTAGTGGTAAACATATCAAACAGCGCCACAGGCTGCTTGTAAACGGTTCCGGCAGGAATTTTACCCTTCCATTTCACCAAGAAAGGCACATTGAGGCCGCCTTCAAAATTGGAGAATTTGCCTCCTTTCAGCGGGTCGTTGGTCATAAACTTGAGGTAGGTAGCGCCTCCATTGTCGCTTACAAAGAAGATGAGGGTGTTATCTTCCAAACCTTCTTGTTTGATTTTCTGGGTGATTTGCCCCACTGCATCATCCAAAGAGGCAATCATCGCATAATATACCCGCGTAGCTTCTTCTTTGATGTGGGCAAATTGGTCGTAATATTTCTTTGTAACCTGCAAGGGCACGTGCGGTGCGGTAAACGAGGCATATAAGAAAAAAGGCTTGGTTTTGTTTTTGTCGATAAACTGCACGGCTTCGCGGGCAATTTCGTCGGTTAGGTATGCCTTTTCTTCGATGATTTCATCGTCTCGGCGGATGGCGTGCGGCCCTTTTCTGCCGCTTTTCCACATCATTTGGTCGCTAAATTCAGCACAATGATGGCTGACTACATTTTTGTCGGCAGGGTCTGCATACAAGGTATAAGCTTCATAAATGCCATAGTGATAATCGAATCCGCGCTTGCGGGGTACAAAATCGGGTTGCTCGCCCAAGTGCCATTTGCCGGTGATGGCGGTAGCATAGCCATATTTTTTGAGCATCTCGGGCAGGGTAATTTCTGACAAAGGCAGCCCTTGCTTGTGGATGTCTTCCTCGCTGGGGAACTCCATCGCATCGTTGGGAATCCACCCATCTTTTTGCATAAATATTTTGAACATATAGTATTCAAATCGATTGCGAATGTAGCGTGCTTTGGGTTGGAACTCGTGCCCAAAGCGCTGTTGGTAGCGGCCTGTCATCAACGCTGCCCGCGAAGGACTGCAAATGGGCGAAGTAACATAGCCTTCGGTGCAAACAGCGCCTTGCAAACCAATGGAGTCGATGTGGGGCGTTTTGACCAACTTGCCGCCATAGACCGATAGGTCGTATTTGCCCAAATCGTCGGCAATGATGATGATGACATTGGGCTTGCGGCTTGTGTCTGTGGGGGCTTTATCTTCGAGATAGGCTTTTTTGCCGGCTGTCAGTTTCTCGTCGGGCGTGATGGCATACTTAGAAGACGCTGTCGGATAAAACAAACAAGCGGCTAAAGGAACCAGCGTAGCGAGCGATACAATGAGAAGGGTTTTTCTTTTCATGTTGATGGGAAGTTTTAGTATTATCTTGTAAATTCGGTAATAATATTTTTGTGTTGTGGAAACAAAGCCACAAGTTTATCTCTTTGAGCCAGTTCAAAATCATTGAAATCGAACCCCGGAGCGACCGTACAACCCACCAAGGCATAACCGTCGGCTGGAAGTGCCCGCGAAGCAAACCAACTGCCTGCCGGCACCCAAGCTTGGTATTGCTCGCCTTGGTCGAATCGGCTGCCCAATCGTAGCCACTCAAAACGGCCATCAGGATGAATTACGGCCACCTCTGCGCCGCTGCCTTCGTAGAAATGCCACACCTCATCGGCTGCAATGCGATGAAAGGCTGAAAACTCGCTGCCGGTTAGTAAGAAATAAATGGCGGTGCTCATCGAGCGTGCTCCGCCAAAACGGTCGGGCAATCCACTCGATGGAATTGTTTCAGCCGAACGGTAAGTTTCTACAAAATATCCACCTTCGGGGTGTTTTTGCATCTGAAGGTGGTCAATCCAAAATTGTGGCGTTTTAAGTAAGCTCATTGTCAGGGACGAAAGGTCAAGTGAAGATTTTTGGCCAATTTAGGCAGATTGCGGCATCTTTACAAGCCCTTCCGCTTTAGCAGGAAAGAACCCTGATTGACCCCAAGTGTATAAAATTAGCCTTTTGAGGTGAGAACACATTACAGGCATAAATTGAAAACTGCCGGTTGTTAAGTTGGGTAACTAACAACCGACAGTAGATGCTGAAATACAAGAAAATATAGCTTATTTTTTCACTGCTACTTCTACAAATTTGTTGATTTCTGTTTCCAGATCATTGAAATTAGGCAGTTTACCTTTGGCCGCTTCAATGATTGTAAATTTAACCGCATGATTTTCTTTACCTAAGAAATAAACGTTGATGGCTTTGCCCATCATTTTGTCTTCAAACTTGTAGTAAAAAACCTTCTTGCCTTCTTTGTCAGAGGCTGTGATGGTTGCCTTGTCGTTGGTAGCCATGGTTTTATAATATTTATTAAATGCCTCTTCGCTTTCCAAATAAGAAGCATCATTTAGTTTATCGACACTAATGTCAATACTGCGCACTTTGTCTTTGGCTTCGGGAGCGTAAGAGAGCGTTGATGATTTGGGGGTATCGTTAGGTTCGCCCATTTTCTTGTAGCCTTCGATAGCATATTCGACATACGTTTTCTTGTCGAAAGCCTTTTTTTCTTCCTTTTTATCGGCAGCTTCTTCTTTTTTGCTTTCTTCTTTTTTGTCTTCTTTAGCACCTCCACAGGCTACAAACAAAAAGGTTAACAATGACAAAGTTAAAATGTGTTGAGTTTTCATACGCATACAAATTGTTTTGATAAATAATGAGTATGAATTAACAAAAAGTTTCGAGGAATTACAAAAAAATACGGTTTTTCTTTTTTAGGAATTGAACTTCCGACAGCATACACCACTCGATGGTGGGTTATTTACAACCTCTATTTCCTTCGGTAAACCGTCGATAAATACTCTTTGCCAAGTTTACCCTCTGCATATTCACAAACCTGGAAGGTATAAGTGTTTGCATCGGCATAGCTCCAAATGTCGGCCAAAAATAGGGTAGCCCCGCTTTTGCTTTGGTAAGCATAGATGTAATAAATTTGGTTGCCTTCCACTTTGATCTCGCCGGTAGTTATCCCTCCGAATACATCAAACTCCCAAAATTTCATCTTTTGTACCTCTTTGTCCCAAGCCCTGATGCCATAATTTCGCTTTGCTTGCTCGACGGCCTGCGAATTGGTATAGTCGTAAGTACTGACTGTAAAA
>DMHB01000166.1 GCA_003449595.1 Microscillaceae bacterium
TGAATAAATTATTTAAACTTGTTACACTGGAAGCTGTAAGAATGCCTAATGCTACAACAATGGCAAATAATAAAGAAAAGGAGACAAGTACAGTCCGGCGGTTGCGGAACTTATATTTTTTTATGTCCATTAGAAAAGATACCCGTAAAAAAAATCTCCAACAATTTGAGGCAGAAATAACTTCTAAAATTAAAAAAAAATAGCAGTCCTGCTCAAACTTATTTCATTTTAAACCATTTTTTAATCTAAACTCGATCCTTTTCCTATGCAACTTACTTTTTGGGGTGCTGCACGACAAGTAACCGGCAGCATGTTTTTACTTACCCTTGAAGATGGCTTCAAACTGCTGATAGATTGTGGTTTGGATATGAACCGAAGCCCCGAATACAGCGACAATCCTTATGGCTTTTTCCCCTTCGATCCTTCTACTGTCCACGCTTTAATCCTTACCCACGCACACATCGACCATAGTGGCTACATTCCTAACCTAATTCGCGATGGATTTGAAGGCACAATTTACTGCACAGCTCCTACGGCAGCCCTTAGCCGTATTTTGTTAGACGATTCGGCTTCCTTGCACCAGAAGAAACTAAAAAAATTGGCCTCTACCCGAAATGAGCAAAAAAGAGCACGCATCTTGCGCGATATGGGCGGCGATGCCAAGGCTTTCTTTATGCACCGCCAAGTGGAAGAAGCGGTAGAGCACTTTAGGCATATCCCTTTTGGCAAACGGGTAAAAGTGTTGGATGGGGTTTTTCTTACTTTCAATCCCACCAGCCACTTGTTGGGGGCAGCCAATGTATTGCTCGAAATAGACGAAGCAGGACAGACAAAGAAAATATGTTTCTCAGGCGATATAGGCCGTAAGAATTATCCATTGTTGCCCGATCCGCAGCCCATACCGCTGGTAGATTACTTGATTTGCGAGTCAACCTATGGCAACAGAAGACACCAACATGCCGAAAACCAAGAAGAAATTTTATTTGAAATCATTCAAGATGTTTGTGTCAAAAAACAAGGCCGGCTGATTATCCCTGCTTTTAGTGTGGGCCGAAGCCAAGCACTTTTATATGTAATTCATAAACTTTGCGAGGCAGGGAAACTGCCACCAATCAAAATATTTTCCGACAGCCCACTGGCGCTGCAAAGTACACGCATCTACGAAGCCCACCGGAGCTGGCTCAGCGGTGATGCACAGGCTTTCGCACAGCAGTATGGCAGTTTGTTTAATTTTGAAAACTTAGTTTATATCGAAAATCTAAAAGAAAGCAAAGCCATCGACCACTATCCTGAGCCTTGTGTCATTATCTCCTCTTCGGGGATGATCCAAGGCGGGCGCATCGAGCACCATGTACGGCAAAATTTGGCCAATCCCAACGCTACTATTTTAATGGTGGGATTTGCTGCTGAAGGTACTTTTGGGCACGAACTGCTGCAAGGTGTGAAAGAAGTAGAATTTAAAAAGAAGCCTATTCCGGTGCTGGCTCGTATCGAAAGCATCGATTCTTTTAGCGGACACGGTGATTTGGACGATTTGTTGGCTTTCATCAATACCCAAGACAAGCAACAACTAAAAAAACTTTTCTTAGTCCACGGAGAATATACATCAATGCAAGCATTTAAGTTGACTTTGGAGGGGCAAGGCTTTCATCAGGTGGAAATTCCTGAAAGAGGGCAAACTTTCGATTTATAATCCCTATTTAGTTGACAAAAATGGTTATCTTGATTTTTTCATTTTCAATCTAAATACAATTATGAAAACAAGAAACTTAGGAAAGACCGGAGTAGCAGTATCTGCTTTGGGTTTAGGCTGTATGGGGATGTCCGAATTTTATGGTGCTTCGGACGAGCAAGAAAATATTGAGACCCTACATTATGCAGTCGATAATGGGGTTACTTTTTTAGATACCGCCGATATTTATGGCAATGGAGCTAACGAAATTTTGCTTCAAAAGGCTTTCAAAGGGATGTGGGATAAGGTTTTTTTAGCTACTAAGTTCGGTATTCTGCGCTCGCCTGATGGTAAAACTATGTTGGGTATCAGTGGCAAACCCGACTATGTGCAGCAAGCCTGCCACGCAAGTTTGAACCGATTGGGGGTTGAGTGCATCGATTTATACTATTTGCACCGCGTTGATCCGGAAGTGCCTATTGAAGACACTGTAGGCGCTATGGCCGATTTGGTAAAAGCAGGCAAAGTGAAATACTTGGGGCTATCCGAAGTATCGGCCAGTACGTTGCGGCGGGCTTGCAAAGTACACCCGATTGCTGCCCTTCAAAGCGAATACTCCATTTGGAGCACAGACATCGAACCCGAAGTAATTCCGGCTTGTCGCGAGTTGGGTGTTAGCTTGGTGGCCTATAGCCCTTTAGGGCGTGGGTTTCTGACCGGACAAATTCAAAAGTTTGAGGACTTAGCGCCCGATGATTTCCGGCGTTCTGTGCCGCGTTTTCAAGGCGAAAATTTTCAAAAAAACTTAGATTTAGTGCAAAAATTGCAAGATTTGGCTAATCAAAAAGGCTGTACAGCCTCCCAGTTGGCTTTGGCTTGGGTGTTGGCGCAAGGCGATGAAATGATTCCGATACCCGGCACGCGCCGCGTCAAATATTTACAAGAAAACATAGGAGCTTTGGCGGTAAGCCTAACCCCTCAGGAGTTGGCAGATATCCGTTTTTTGATGAAAGACTTCGCCGGCGAGCGATACAGCGAAGCAGGTATGAAGCGGGTCAATGCCTAATGATGATATATAAAGAGGCGGCCAATCAAGCCGTCTCTTTTTTTAGGCATTAGAGGTGTCTAAAAAAGGCAATACAGTTTCCAGTGCAACACCCCGCGAGCCTTTGATTAAGAAATGGGTGTGCTGAAATTGACGGTCTTGCAGCCAATTGTGCAAAGAAAATTTATCGGGGAAATAATAAGCTTTTGGATGTGTCGATAGCGCCTCTTGGATGGCTTGCCCATAAAATAACACAGTCTCAAACCCAAGTTCACGGGTGATGGTGCCTAATTTTTGGTGTTCTTGGATGCTCATATCTCCCATTTCGAGCATATCACCCAAGATGACCACTTTGTGAGGGGCATCGATGCGTGCAAAACTATGCAAAGCCTGCTCCATAGAGCTTGGATTGGCATTATAAGCATCTAAAATAACCGTATTGCTACCCATTTGCACAAGTTGCGAGCGCATATTGGCGGGGGTATAAGAGGCGACCGCTGCTAAAGCATCGGCTTCGGCCACTTTGAAGAATCGGCCAATACAAAGCGCTGTGGCGATGTTGTGCAGGTTGTATTGCCCATAAAGCTGTGTATCAATGGTTTGTTTGGTGTCGGTAGTAAACCGCACAAACAAAGGAGAAGCTTGGGCTTGAAGACTGAAGAAACTATGGCGGGTTGGATTTATATCAACTCGATAAGGAATGTAATGATGTAAGATATTCTGAGCCATCTCGACCAAGGCTTCTTCATTTTCATTGACAAAAGCCAAGTGATGGTGCATAGCTAAAAATTGGTATAATTCGGCATTGGCACGAGCCACGCCCTCAAGGCTGCCAAATCCTTCTAAGTGATCTAACCCAATATTGGTAACCACGCCATAATTGGGCAAGGCAATCTGGCACAAATCCCAAGTTTCTTGCTCGTGGTTAGCGCCCAGCTCAACAACAGCCATTTCAGTGTCGAGTGGCATAGCCAATAAAGTGAGCGGCACTCCAATATGGTTGTTCAAATTGCCGGGGGTAAAATATGTTTTATAGCGCTTGCTAAGCACACGGGCTGTCAATTCTTTGGTGGTCGTTTTACCATTCGACCCTCCGATGGCAATGACTGGAATGGTAAACTTTGTGCGGTGCAAGCGCGCCAAGTCTTGCAGGGTATGCAAGCAGTCAGGAGTATAAAGCACTTGGTCGTGGTGTTGGGGGGCAATGTCAACCACTTCATCTACCAAAACAAAAGCAGCGCCTTGCTCCAAAGCTTGGGTTGCAAACCGGTTGCCATTAAAATTTGCGCCTTTTAGGGCGATGAAAAGACAGCCGGGTTGAATTTTGCGGGTGTCGGTACAAACACCTGTTGGGCAAGATAGGAAAATGGTATAGAGTTGTTCGAGCGCAATGGGCTGCATAACCGGTAATTGAGAAACAAAATATTTGAGAAACTATTGGCCTTTTTTTACTTGTTGTAAAATTTTATCGGCTCCATCATCCAGTAATTGCAAGGCAATGGCTTCTCCGTTTTTTTCCAAATCGTCTTTAGGAGCTATTATTTGCTGGCGTCTTAAAAGGGTTTGTCCATCTAAACTGACAATGCCTGCATTCATTTCTATCAGTCCATCATTTTGCCAAGTAGCCAAACCAAAAACAGGCACACTACAGCCACCTTGTAGGGCACGCAAGTAAGCACGCTCTATAAGCATACATTGTTCAGTGAGCGAGTGATTTACCAGCCGGCGGATGGTTTGTTTTTTACTTTCCGAGAGTGTTTCGGCAGCTTCTACGGCAATGGTGCCTTGGCCAACGGCAGGAGTAAATGAATCGACAGGCAAGCTTTCCACGATGAGGTCATGGTAATCCATTCGCAGCACACCGGCATAAGCTAAAATCAAAGCATCATAATAACCTTCTTCCAATTTTTTCATTCTGGTTTGCAAATTTCCCCGAGATTCGGCGGTGCGGATGTGTGGGTAAAAATGCTTCAGTAAAGAGATTCGGCGCGTAGAAGAAGTACCTACTACAAAAGACTTGTCAAAGTCAATTAGTTTTGAGTTTTTGTTATAACTGATTAAAACATCGTGGGGTTGCTCACGCTCGGTATAAGCAATAATTTGCAACCCTTTGGGCAATTCTGATTGTACATCTTTGGCGCTATGCACAGCTATATCAATTTTCTTTTTGAACAATTGTTCTTCAAGCTCTGCTGTGAAGATGCCCTTGCTGCCAATTTTCGACAGCGATTTATTCAGAATCTTATCACCTTTGGTTTCTATAACCACTATTTCGCTTTCTATCCCTTCTTTTTTCAACAAATCAGCTACATAGTGGGCTTGCCAAAGGGCTAAACGACTGCCGCGTGTGCCTATTTTGATCATTTTCTATCCGTTTTGACTTAAAGCCTGAGCGATTTAAACGCCAATTTTATCTTTGAGATTTTTCCTTTCCACGGTTTGCTCCAAATATGCTACAATTTTACCTGCGATGTCAATACCTGTGGCTTTTTCGATGCCTTGTAGTCCGGGCGACGAATTAACCTCCATTACCAGAGGGCCTCGGTGCGATTGCAACAAATCTACCCCGGCAATAGCCAAGCCCAATTCTTTAGCAGCTTTGATAGCAGTTTCTTTTTCTTCTTTGCTGAGTTTTATATTTACGCTCAATCCCCCACGGTGTAAATTAGAACGAAAATCGTCTTCATTCCCTTGGCGTTTCATGGAGGCTACTACCTTGCCATCAACAATAAAAGCACGAATATCTGATCCTTTCGATTCAGAAATAAATTCTTGAATCAAAATATTCTCTTTCATCCCATAAAATGCTTCTATCATCGATTTGGCAGCTTTGATGGTTTCAGCCAAAACTACGCCAATGCCTTGAGTACCTTGCAGCCGTTTGACTACCACGGGCACGCCGCCTACTTGCTTGATAATTTCTTTAATGTCTTTGGGGTCGCGTGCAAAGGCTGTTTTAGGCATACCAATACTTGCTTTCGCTAAAATTTGCATAGCCCTGAGCTTATCGCGCGAGCGCACAATGGCCAATGACTTAGTAGCACTAAAAACCCCCATCATTTCAAATTGCCTTACCACCGCTGTTCCATACATAGTAACTGAATTGCCAATGCGTGGGATAATTGCATCGAACCTATCTAAGGGGTCGCCTTTGTAATAAATAAGAGGTTTCGATTTTTCAATCACCATAAAGCACTTCAGAGGATCGATTACGATGGCTTCATGGCCACGCTGGGTGCAGGCTTCCACCAAGCGGCTTGTAGAATATAATTCAGGTTTACGCGACAAAATAGCGACTTTCATAAATGGAGTCCTTTGGTTTTGGCTTTGTAAGATAGGTTTTTTTTGGCTACATCGATAAGAAAATGATTTTTGATAGCCTTTCTGCCCAAGAGTATGGGGTAGCGCATATTGCCACGGTTGGACAAAGAAAACTCAATGTGTTGAGTTTTTCCAAAAAGAATAATGTTTGTGCTGATAATGTATCGTTCCTGCAAGTTGCCAAACGAACTTTTAACTCGTTTTTTCTTAAATTTAGTAGTTTGAAATTGGTGGTGGGCTTGGTCGGCCAAGGTATAATGCAGTACTGTTTGGCCTTGTTCGCTTTGGCGTAGTTCAATATGGGTGCAATGAATGGCCGAGGTATAAGCCCCCGAGTCGATTTTGGCTTTTATATCAAAGAGGTTGAGATCAGGCAAATCAATAATATCTGAGCGCCCAATGATGGTTTTATCGGTTTGCATCCACAAGTCTGAAAATTTGGTACAATTGTATTGATGTATCAAAAAAAACAATCTTTACATTTGCATTGCGCATCAAATGGCTTTGTGCCATATTCAATATTTGGTAAAATGAATCAATGGTAGTTGGTTGGACGATTTTTGAAAAATTTTGAACAAATACGAAACTTTCGCCTATAACTTTAGGATTTTGATCGGGGTTAATTCTGTATAAAAAAGACGCTCTCAACAACTCTAAACCATATTGGAACACATTTTTTTGAGCATCTTTAGGCAATTTAGCATAATCTTCTGTGAACTGCAAGAGGCTGGCAAAATTCCCCCGATAACAGGTTCTAAACCAATCTCTACAAAAACCAAAGTAATCTTGTTCGACTGCTTCCATCAAACGCAGCGCCTCGTTGAAGTCGCCTTGCGCCAATAAGCTAATTTGACGGCTTTTGTCATCGTCTAAATTGTATCGATGGGTCAATATTTCGGTCATTTCTTGATCAGTATAAGCCGGTACTTGTACCATTTGCACCCTCGATTGGATAGTGGGCAAGACTTGTTGTGGTGATTCACTGACCAACAAAAAAACCGTGTTAGGTGCTGGTTCTTCTAAGATTTTGAGCAGGGCATTGGCCGCATTGGTGTTCAAATATTCGGGCAACCAAAGCAAAAGTATTTTGTAAATCGATTCTACAGGCTTGAGACTCAGGGTGCGGATTACCTGGCGGCTTTCTTCTACACCTATCAGCGCCTGCTTTTGTTCAATGGAAGCCGTTTGCAACCATTGGCTTAAACTTCCGTAAGGCTGTTGTGCTAAGAAATTTCGCCACTCAGGTAAAAAATCATTGCTTTTGGGCAACTTAGGCACTTTTTCATTAGTAGCAACCGGAAAAACAAAATTGAGGTCTGGGTGTATAAACTTTTGGTTGTTTTGGCAGGCTTTGCATTGCCCGCAGGCATCTTCAGGGGTGGGGGCTTCACACAAAATATACTGCGCATAAGCCATAGCCATAGGCAAAGTCGCGCTGCCGGGCTTGCCCCAAAACAGTTGAGCGTGCGATACTCTACCATTTTGCACACTATGAATTAGTTGTTGTTTGAGGTTAGACAACCCATAAATCTCTTCAAATACCATAGGTGTGCTTTTCAGGGGCTATTGATTGTGTATTGAAATGCGTTCAAAAATAGGACGAAAATCTATTTTTGACAATAGAGTTGAATCAATACATCCATTTGGTCGAAGCCCATTTCTTTGGCTTTTTGCCAATCGCTACAAGCGCCTTCAATGTCGTTCAGGGTTAACTTGATTGAACCCCGTTCGCCAAAGG
>DMHB01000222.1 GCA_003449595.1 Microscillaceae bacterium
AACGCTATGATTTGATGCACCACATCAACACCCGCGGCACGTATTTGGTGAGCAAGTATTGTATTCCGCACCTACTGAAAGCTGCCAACCCCCACGTGCTGAATTTAGCCCCGCCGTTGAATATGGAAGAGCGTTGGTTTGCGCCCCACGTGGCCTACACAATGGCCAAATTTGGGATGAGTATGTGTGTGCTGGGTATGGCGGGCGAGTTTCGCAAGCAAGGCATTGCCTTCAATGCCCTGTGGCCGAAAACATTGATTGCGACCTCAGCCGTGCAAAACCTTAACGCCGACGGTGACGGGATGATGAGCAAATCGCGAAGCCCCGAAATTATGGCCGATTGTGCTTACCTGATTTTCAGCAAAGATAGCCGTGTTTTTACGGGCAATTTCTTGGTGGACGAAACCTTCCTACACGCCGAAGGCATCACCGATTTGAGCAAGTATGCCATGGTGCCCGGCACACCCGACAACGAACTGATGGAAGATTTCTTTGTGTAGGACTGCCTATTCGCGCAACAAGATTGAAAAATGCCTATTGGGAATAACCTGATGGGCATTTTTATTCGCCCAAAGGCAAAGCCCCGCCCCACTGTTGCGCCAACGCTAAAAACTCGCAGCCCTCTTGGGTAATTTGAAAAAATGTGTTTTGGGTATGGCCTTTTACTGAGTATTGGCGGCACGACAAGCTGAAATATACTTGCGCTTTGGGCTTTCCCTTGCGCCAAAAAATCATTTCGCCCTCGGGCAAACATTTACCTTGAGTAGTCGAAATATGCTCAGCAAGGTAAAGGCTGCTAAAAGCGTTGATGTATTCTTTCTCGGCAATCAGCAAGGTATCGCGCTGAGGGGCATAAAATACCACCATCAGTGTATCTGCTCCGATGACGGTTTGCTCTAAAGAAGACCTGCACCCCGCCAGCATCCCGCTAAGGCAGGCAAACAGGAGCCAACATCGACAGGCAAGTGTCGTCATATTTGTTGCCTACATATACATCTAAAATTTCGAATACCAATATGTCGCCTTCTTGCAAGGTGAAACTCAACTCGAAGGTTTGTAGAAAAGGACTATCGGCCAACATCACAATTTCTTGCTCGTCGGGGGCGGTAGTTTTATACACTTTGAACGCCTTGACCCGCGCATAATCACTCCAAACCGAAGGATTGAAGGCATAGCCATTCACACAATAAAACTGCTTATTGAAGGTACGCTTGTCGTCGGTAGTGAGCTTTGTAAAAGTGAGCTGTAGGCTTTCGCCGATGCCGTAGCCTTCTACGCCTTCCATCCAAACCGCTGCAAAATTATTTTTTATAAGATTCGTAGCCTCATAATTATAGCGGCCTTCTGTCTCTTGGCTCGAACTGGCCTTGATTTCTACTATCTCTCCCCCAAAAAATTGGGCATACCCTGAGCGTAAAAAAGATTTATAGTTGTTGACAGTGCTGTCAACCCTTGATTCTACAACTACCTGACAAATTGCCTGAGGTGTACCCAAAAAGAAGCCTCCACTTGTTAACAGCAGAAATAAAAAAACAGAACGGTAAAATAAATGCATGAAGAAAAAAGTTTACTCAAAATTTACAATAAATTAACTTAATTATGCTTTTTTTGCGGAAATGATTATTCGTTAAAACCCTGCAAAAATATGTTATTTAAATGGAGTTTACTGTTTAGATCTCTTCCTTTCGCTATTTTGGTGCTGTTGCTCAAATTGATAGCCACAGAGGTATTCAGTTTTGAAGGCTTGTTAGAATTATCAGAAATTGCCATTTTTATGACCTCAGGCATATTTTTATTGGGCTTTATGCTGGCAGGTACCCTGAGCGATTACAAAGAAAGTGAGCGGGTTCCGGGCGAAATTGCCTGTATTTTAGAAGCTTTAGAAGAAACTGCCGTGATGCTATCGGTCAAGGCCGGGTACAGCGTTCAGCACGCCCGACAAGAAGTTTTCATTTTAGGCAACAACATTGTTGAATGTTTTCATAAACGAATTAAAACCTCTGAATTGCACGAAAGACTATACAAATTCAATCAACTCATCATCGATTTAGACCATGCAGGCGCTGCCGCTACCATCGTAGGAAGCCGCTTGATGGGCGAGTTGAGCAACCTACGTCGTTTGCTTACCCGTGCCAATGTGATTTCACGCACCGGTTTTTTGGCTACCGGCTATGCTCTGTTGGAACTTGTGCTGCTGATTTTGGCTATTCTATTCATTTGTGCCAAGTTCAAAAACCTATTGGCACAAGTAGTGATTACGGCGTTTATCACTTTGCTTTATACTTATATGTACCAATTGATTCGAGACATCGATGATCCATTCGAATATCATCATCGAACTCCCAGCAATGGTGCTACAGAAGTTTCTTTGTTCCCTCTTCAAGAGTATTTAGAGCGCGCCGAAAAAAGGCTTGATTTGGAAGAAAGGCCTACGCCCCAAGTATAGAGGCTTCTTTTAGGGAAATTAGTTAGGTCAAAATTTGGGCAGACTAATTTTTAAGTGTATTTTTATGCTGAACGTTATCTTTGGCTTTTCCTAAGATTTGATCCTATTGCCTCGTAGTCAACACGATTGCCCTTCCCGCAAGGGCGCAAAACTCCAAAATAATGATCACGCAAACTACCCAAGGTGTTAAAGTAAGCGTACTGACTCAGTACCAACCCGATTATTCTAGTCCCAAGCAAGCCCACTACGTGTTTACCTACAAAATTACCATCGAAAACTGTAGCCAACACACCGTTCAGTTATTGCGCCGTCATTGGTTTATTTATGATTCCAATGCAGTTACCCGCGAAGTAGAAGGCGAAGGAGTTGTAGGGCAGCAGCCTGTACTCGAACCGGGCGAAACCCACGAATACGTATCGGGATGCAACCTGCGCACCGGCTTAGGCAAAATGAAAGGTACTTACTTGATGGAGCGGGTGTTGGATGGTAAAATCTTTGAGGTAATAATTCCCGAATTTGTATTAGCAGCCCCTTTCTTGTTGAACTAAATTATTCCTTTGCTACGCGCTTTCTGGAAATATTTTTGGTCGGCAAAAACAGCCCACGGGCTGCATTCCCCGTTTGTTTTCCACCTATACGCGCAAGTTATCATCCCTCCGGCCTCTCCGCGTGCGTCATTGCCTACAGCTTGGCATAAACTTCGCGCAGATTTTTTGCAAAACAAAACCCCCCTTGCCTTCGAAGAAATAGGCGCCGGCTCAAAACAGCTCCGTCGGTCTTCGGGGCGCACCATAGCGCAAATCACCCATACAGCGGCTACCACGCCCGCCAAAGCGCAGTTGCTCTATCGATTGGTTTCGTTTTGCCAGCCTTTGCAGGTGTTAGAATTGGGTACTTGTGTTGGGTTGGGCACTTTGGCAATGGCTTATGCGCTGCCACCCCAAGCCAGTTTGTTTACTTTTGAAGGAGCGCCCCCTTTGGCCTCTTTGTCCGAAGTAGTTTTTGAGCAACAAGCCCCTGCCGAAATATCCATTTCTTTGGTTGCAGGCCATCTCGACCAAACCCTGCCTGCTTGGGCAAGTGAGCATACTCGTATTGATTTTGCCTTTTTGGATGCCAACCACCGCTTCGAGCCTACCCTGCGGTATTTTGATACTTTGCTCCCACTTTGCCACGAAGACACTTGTTTGGTGTTCGACGACATCCACTGGTCTGCCGAGATGGAAGCCGCTTGGGAAACCATCTGCCAACACGAATCGGTTACGCTTAGCCTCGATTTGTTCAATATAGGCGTGGTGTTTTTCAGGCGCAAGCAACCCAAGCAGCACTTTGTATTGTGGCATACCAGTTTTTAAAGGCGGTAAACTATGTTTTTACAAGTAATTTTTTCAGACATAATTTACAGGTTCACTGACACTTATCTTTCTTAATTTATATTATAAATAAAAAAAATTAAACTATTGAACAATATCCTGCATTTTATCTTTTTTTTGAAGCCTACATTTGGAATTTAGAAAAAAACGATTTGATATTTGCATCAACAAAGTCAATTACTCCTCCTTATGGTTTCGTAGTAATTGATTTATATAGAAGTGCTGAGAGAATAGGCTCTGTGAAGCACTAGCAACCTCCTCAAATGAAAGGTGCTAATTCCTACCTAAAAATTTAGGGACTATAAATTGATTAACTAATGAACTCAATTACAAACATCCTTCAAAAGCCTTCAACTTCCCACTCAAGTTCGAGTATAGGGCGAGTCGCTTTGTTTCCAACATTTACCAATTCTTCTATTACGGCTACTTGTTGTTGCTGCTGCTGTTGCTGTCAGGCTTAAAACCAAGTAGTTTTCTGTTTTCCCCTTTGTAGTTTTTCCCAACGGAATTTTACTTGCTGAGAAGCCTTCAAGCCTCTAACAAAGGCATTGCGGTTTTTTTATTGCATTCTCTCATTACCAATTTCTATAAACGTATATTTTTAACCTTTAAAATTCAATTTATTATGTCTAATTTAAGATTTGAAACGTTACAACTCCACGCAGGCCAAGAAGCAGATCCTACTACTGGTTCGCGAGCCGTACCCATTTATCAAACCAGCTCTTATCAGTTCAAAAGTTCAGAACACGGCGCCAATCTCTTTGCACTCAAAGAATTTGGTAACATATATACCCGCTTGATGAACCCTACCACCGATGTTTTTGAAAAACGTGTAGCTGCTTTAGAGGGCGGTGTGGGAGCTTTGGCGGTAAGTTCAGGGCAAGCAGCCCAGTTCATCGCGTTGACTAATTTTCTACAAGCAGGCGATAATTTTGTGTCCACCTCCTTCCTATATGGAGGTACTTACAACCAGTTCAAAGTGCAATTCAAGCGTTTGGGTATCGAAGTGCGCTTCGCTGAAGGCGATAATCCCGAAAGTTTTGAAAAATTAATCAATGAAAAAACCAAGGCCATTTATTTAGAAACCATCGGCAACCCGGGGTTCAACATTCCTGATTTTGAAGCGATTGCCCGCATAGCCGACAAGCACGGCATCCCATTAATTGTGGACAATACTTTCGGCGCAGCCGGTTATTTGTTCCGCCCCATTGAGCACGGCGCAGCCGTAGTAGTGGCTTCGGCTACCAAATGGATAGGCGGCCACGGCACCAGCATTGGCGGCGTGATAGTGGACTCGGGCAAATTCAACTGGGGCAATGGCAAGTTTCCTTTGTTTACCGAACCCTCAGAGGGCTACCACGGCCTAAAGTTCTGGGAAGTGTTTGGGGAAGGAAATCCGCTTGGTCTGCCCAATGTGGCCTTTATCATCCGCGCCAGGGTAGAAGGCTTGCGCGATTGGGGTCCGGCCATTAGCCCATTCAACTCTTTCTTGTTTTTACAAGGATTAGAAACCCTTTCATTGCGCGTACAGCGCCACGTGGACAATGCCTTGGATTTGGCCAAGTGGTTAGAAGCCCATCCACAAGTAGAAAGTGTGAATTATCCGGGCTTGGCAAGCAGCCAATACCATACCTTGGCTAAAAAATACCTACGAAATGGGTTTGGCGGTGTCTTATCGTTCAATATCAGCGGGGGCAAAGAAAACGCCGAAAAATTTGTCAATAGCCTTCAGCTTACCAGCCACTTGGCCAATGTGGGCGATGCCAAGACGCTGATCATCCATCCGGCATCTACCACACACCAACAATTAGGCGAGGAAGAGCAAATTGCTGCCGGTGTTGTTCCTACTTTGTTGCGTGTTTCGGTAGGTATCGAGCATATCGACGACATCAAAGCAGATTTTGAACAAGCTTTTGCCAAAGTAGCCACCTTGGAAGAAGCCTTGGCTTAATCATTTCTTGAAGGGCAAATAGCACGCTGCAATAGTTTAATACTATTTGTCCTTCTCTTTTTATAACTAATCGATTTATTGAATTAAACCTTTTTAAAATTATGGCTTTAAGATTAGGCGACGAAGCCCCCAATTTCACTGCACAAACCACCCAAGGCGAAATTGATTTTCACCAGTGGTTAGGCGATAGCTGGGGAGTCTTCTTCTCGCATCCTGCCGACTTTACTCCGGTTTGCACTACTGAGTTAGGCACAGTGGCCAAATATCGCGATGCGTTCAACCAACGCAATGTCAAAACCATTGCCATCAGTGTCGATCCTTTGGAATCGCATAAAACTTGGATCAATGACATCAACGAAACCCAAAATACTGTTGTTGATTATCCCATCATTGCCGACCCAGAGCGAAAGGTTTCTACGCTTTACGATATGATCCACCCCAATGCCAGCGAAACATTTACTGTACGCTCGGTATTTGTAATCGGACCGGATAAGAAAATAAAACTTACACTGACCTACCCGGCAGCTACCGGACGCAATTTTGATGAAATTTTGCGGGTTATCGATTCTTTGCAACTAACGGCCAACTACCAAGTAGCCACCCCTGCCAACTGGAAAGACGGGGAAGATGTAATCGTAACCGCAGCCGTCAAAACAGAAGATATTCCGGCTAAATTCCCAAAAGGGCATACCATTGTCAAACCCTATTTGCGAACCACGCCGCAGCCTAATAAGTAAGAATGTAAATGAGTTTAATGTTTGGATACTTGCCGGTAGCTTACCGGCAATTATCTTGTTTTTAACCCAATAATTATTTGTTCACTGTTCATTACAATGACACATACCACTGCTGTTTCTTCTGACACACAATATTTTCAATATACCCGACCATTTCAGTTAGAATCGGGCGAAATTCTCCCCGGTTTTCAATTGGCTTACCATACCTACGGACAATTAGCTCCGCAACGAGACAATGTGATCTGGGTTTGCCACGCGCTTACGGCCAATGCCGAAGTATCGGATTGGTGGGAGGGGTTGTATGGCGAAGGCAAAATATTAGACCCAACCCGCTACTTTATCGTTTGCGCCAATATGTTAGGCTCTTGCTACGGCTCCACCAATGGACTCAGTATCAATCCTTTATCTCAAAAACCTTTCTATCATAGTTTTCCACTCTTGACCAACCGCGATATGGTGCAAGCCTTCGATTTGCTTCGGCAGTCGTTGGGTATTTCGGCTATTTACTTGGGTCTGGGTGGCTCGATGGGCGGGCAGCATCTATTGGAATGGGCCATTATGCAGCCGGAAATATTTGAACATCTTTTTTTAGTGGCTACCAATGCCCAGCATTCTGCTTGGGGTATTGCCTTCAACGAAGCCCAACGAATGGCCATCGAAGCAGATGCTACTTGGCTTACGCCTTCGCCCACGGCTGGTTTGCAAGGAATGAAAGCCGCCCGCGCCGTTGCTTTGCTTTCTTACCGAAACTACCATACTTATTTTACTACACAACACGAAGCCCAGCCCGAAAAATTCGACCAATTCAAAGCAGCCTCTTACCAGCAATACCAAGGCGAAAAATTAGTAAAACGGTTTCACACCTTTGCTTATTGGACACTCAGCAAGGCGATGGACAGCCACCACGTAGGCCGAGGCCGTGGCAGCGTTGAGCAAGCTTTGGCACGCATCCGCGCCAAAACTCTTGTGATGGGTATCAGTTCTGATCTGCTCTTCCCGGTAAGCGAGCAACAGTTTTTAGCAAATCATATTCCGAAGGCTTCTTATATCGAAATCACTTCGGCCTATGGACACGATGGTTTTTTGATAGAACATCAGGCCATCACGGCTGAAATACACGCTTTTTTGAAACAACCAGTGCCCTCTCAACATATTTTATAATCTTTTAAACAGGTATTCAACACGTATGTATAAACAACTTCACATCGGACTTTTCGGCTTTGGCTGTGTTGGCCAAGGACTGTACGACATCATCAACAAGACGGCTTTTGAAGCAGAAATTGTAAAAATTTGTGTCAAAGACAAGCAAAAAAGCAGAAGTCTGCCTGCCCATCATTTCACCTTTGATAAGGATGAAATCTTGCAAAATCCGCAAATCAACCTGATAGTCGAATTAATCGACGATGCAGACGAAGCATACCGCATTGTAAGCACCGCCCTGAAAAACGGCAAGAATGTGGTTACTGCCAATAAAAAGATGTTGGCCGAACACCTTTCCGAACTCATCGATTTGCAACGAAAGTATAGCACTTCTCTGTTGTATGAGGCAGCTTGCTGCGGCAGTATCCCCATTATCAGAAACTTGGCCGAATACTATGACAACGAATGGCTCAATGCTGTCAGTGGTATTTTCAATGGCTCGTCCAATTATATTCTTACCAAGGTATTTCAAGAAAACCAGCCTTATGCCGAAGCCTTGGCGCAGGCGCAACAATTGGGTTTTGCCGAAACCAATCCCATTTTGGATGTTGGCGCATTTGACCCCAAATATAAGCTGTGTATCATCACCGCCCAAGCCTATGGCATCGTGGTAAGCCCTGAAGCGGTTTTCAATTATGGTATCCAAACCTTTGCAACCGCCGATTTGCAATTTGCTCGTGAAAAAGGATTTAAAGTCAAGCTCATTGCCCAAGCTTATAAAATCAATGAGGAAGAAATTACGCTTTTCGTAATGCCCCAGCTGATTCCTAAAGAACATTACCTCTACCACGTTGAAAATGAATACAATGGGGTGATTGTAGAGGCTGCTTTTTCAGACAAACAAGTGTTTTTAGGCAAAGGAGCAGGAGGCCATCCAACCGGCTCTGCGGTGCTTTCCGATATTTCGGCTTGCCGCTACGAGTACCGCTATGAGTACAAAAAAGCTACTTCGGGCAGGCATATCCGATACTCGACCAACCAATGGATAGAAATATACCTGCGCTATACCCACGAAGCTGATTTACAACTCTTTGATTTTGAAACAATTAGTGTAAAATACCAAGGTACTGATACCAACTACTTGATAGGCGTGGTATCGCTTACTAATTTGCTTGAAAAACGTGATATTTTGGCTCAAAAAGACATTTTTTTGGCCAATACTGGCCGCAAAATTGCCAGTCAACCGGCTACTGTGCCACAAGCTCAGGAAACTGTCTGGGCTTAAGCCTTTGTCATCCTTTTTTGTCATATCAATTCGGAAAACGGCTGGAGCTTCTTCAGTCGTTTTTTTATAATCTTGCGCGATGACCCCGTCTTTTGGGAAATCCTGCCCCAGATTGTTAACAAACGTACGCCACAAGTACGCTTGCAAGGATTGTAATAATTTCATAATTGTCTTCATTGCGAGCTGGGTATCAAGTAAAGTTTTCATATTTCAGTGTAGAACGATTCAAAACTATGCAAAAATGCGCGTAGGATCAAAAAGACATTTTATGCGGTAGTATTAATAATTAATTAACTTATAAATTTTTTTTAGTTTCTATTATTAGCTGTGTGGAT
>DMHB01000377.1 GCA_003449595.1 Microscillaceae bacterium
CGGATAGTAGCTTCTTTTTGTTGATTAGCCGATGTCTTAAATTGCAATGGTGTATATGCAGCCTGTGTCCCGATATGATATACCAAACCTCCTTTGAAGCTGCCTTGGTAGTAAAATCCTTCGCTTTTGAAGAATATGTATCCGGTACGCCAAGTCCAAAACATCCCGTTGAGCGGATCTAAAGCCCCTACTTGCGCCCCTGAACTATTGCGCACACTATCTACGCCCACAGCAAAACGCAGTTCGGCAATTTGTCGGGCAGGCACACTGTCTATCTGGATGGTAAACCGGTTGCCAACCGCTTGATCAACACGCACCAAATGGTAACTTTCCTGCTCGCGCCAAATGCTTCCATCTTGCAAAATCAATTGAATATTACTAATATAGTACTCAAATCGCGTAAAATCTACTGTATCTTGGTTGAGTGTTACAAAACGCTTATCTAAACTAAAAGACTCGTTGCCAAATGTATGCTCGAAGTGGAGGGTGTAGGTGCTGAGGGGTAATTTATCTGATTTACTTTGGCAGGAAATATACATTGTCATACTCACTACACAGGCCATCAATAATAAAAATGAACGATTCATCATAAGCTTTGGTATTATATGTATTTTGGTCGTATATTGATTCCTACAAAAATACTGTTTTTGCCTCATTTTCTCAAGTTTATTTGTTTGATTGGGTGGTTAAATTATGCCGTCTCAGTGGTTTGCTATGCGCAGTTAGAAAACTATCCGGCAGGGGCACGTGCCTTGGCTATGGGCAATACGGCGGTTACCTTTACCGACCCTTATGCCCTTATCAACAATGTTGGGGGGTTGGCCGGGGTTAGTCAAATGGGTTTGTTCGGTACTTATGACAATCGCTTTGGCCTCAATGCTTTACAGACTTTCAATATGGGCTTTGTAATGCCTTTGTCAATTGGGGTGTGGGGTGCCAATTTAAGCCGTTTTGGCAATGAGCTATACAGCGAACAAAAAATAGGCTTAGGGTTTAGCCATCAGTTGGGTTTGGTAAGCTTAGGCGCAAAAGTCAACTTCGTACAGGTTAGCATCAAAGATTGGGGCAGCAGCAGCAACTTTGTGTTTGAATTTGGCGGGGTAGCCCAAATCACTCCGCAATTACAATTTGGCGCACACATCTACAACTTTAGCCTGGCGCGCCTGCGGGGCGAGTACGACTGGCAGCGTATTCCGGTTATTCTGAAAACAGGCTTGGCTTACCGACCTATTCAGGCTTTGTTGCTAACTGCTGAGGTTGAACAAGATATAACTTTTCCTACCTCGTTCAAGGCCGGCGTAGAATATGAAATTGCCAAGCGATTTTATATGCGCACAGGCATCCAAACGCGACCTTTCAATCAGTTTTTTGGCGTGGGCTTGCACCTCCCCAACTGGGTGTTTGGCTATGCGCTTACCAACCAAACCCAATTAGGCTTGTCGCACCACGTATCGCTGATTTATACTTTTACCCGCCCACAAGATGAAAAATAGAACTTGCATCACTTGTTGGATAGCTCTGCTTATGTGGCTGCCTTCGATGGGATGGGCACAAGGAAAAAAACCTGAAATAGACTTGGATGCTTTTATATTAGAACTTTTTCCCAATCAGAAGGAAGAAAACCAAATTGAAAACTATGAAGACATTTATGAGTCGCTTTACCAATTTTATCTCAATCCTTTAGACCTCAACAAAGCCGATCGCAACGACTTACAAGCTTTATTCATTCTTTCTGAGCAACAAATCAATAGTTTTTTAACCTATCGCAGCCAACAAGGGCGCTTGTTGTCTTTATACGAGCTGCAAAGTGTACCCGATTTTGAAGACAACACCATCCGCAAGGTGTTGCCTTTTGTAACCGTTGATGAAAAAGGACTGCAACAAGATAACCGCTCACTGTGGCGGAGAATCTTGGAAGAAAAAGACAACCATTATATGATTTTGCGGTACAATCAGATTTTGGAAACCAAAAAAGGCTATACCCGCCCCGATACTTCTTCGACCGGCGAGTTGAGCCAACGATACGCCGGCTCACCCGATCAGACCTATTTTCGCTACCGAATTAGCCATCCTAAAGATTTTAGCATCGGCTTGACTATCGAGAAAGACCCCGGTGAAGTATATCAATGGAATCCTGCCCGCCGCCAATACGGAATGGATTTTATTTCTTTCCACGCTTACTTCGAAAATGTGGGCAGGTTCAAAAAGATTGTTGTAGGCGATTATCAGATAGGCGTGGGGCAAAATGTTTTGCTGACAGCAGGTTTTACTTTGGGCAAAGGCGCCGAACCCATCGCCACCATTCGGCGCAGCCATTGGGGCATACGGCCTTATACCTCGGTGTTAGAAACTGGTTTTATGCGTGGCGGAGCGGCTACCTATCGACTGACAAAACGCTTGGATTTGACCGGGTTTTATTCGTTGGCTCGTCGCGACGCCAATGTATTGGAGCAACCCTTGGCCATTGATACACTGAACAATGAATCAACCGGAGATTTAGGCGATATTCCGCCTGAATTAGCCCAACAAGTAACAGAAAACTTTATAGAAACCATCCGGGCAACCGGCTTACACAGAACCCCCACCGAGCAATCGGCCAGAAACACGCTCCGCGAGCAAACTTGGGGCGCACACTTGCTTTACACCAACCTCAAGCAAACTTTGCAAATTGGTGCTACTTGGCTGGCCATTGGCTATGAAGTGCCTTTGCGCAGGGTCGATCGCATTTACAATCGATTTGAGTTCAACGGAAAAAACTCAACCAACTATGGCCTTCATTTTAGCTATAATTGGCAAAATTTCAACTTTTTCGGCGAGTTTGCCCAGTCCGAAAGTGGCGGCATTGGTGCGGTAGCCGGATTTGTATCCAGTTTAGCTCCCACAGTTGATTTTGCAATGCTTTACAGGCGCTATGATAAAAATTTTCATAGCTTTTATGGCTCGTCGTTCAGCGAGAACGCCCGCAACATCAATGAAACCGGTTGGTATTGGGGAATCAAAATCCGTCCGGTCAAAAAAGTAGAATTTAGTGCTTACTACGACTGGTTCAGCTTCCCCTATTTGCGCTTTGCTGCCGATGCGCCTTCAGAAGGCTATGAATATTTGGCAAGGATTGCCTACAAACCCACCAAAAAAATACAGCTATTTTTCCAGTATAGGGAAGAAAGCAAAGCCTTCAACCAAAAAAACAGCAATAGTGCCATCGACTTTTTGAACGACCGGTTGACCAACAACTACCTGTTCAACATAGACTATCGTACCGAGAAGACTTTCAGCTTTAAAACCAGGTTTCAACTCAATACCGTGCGCCAGGGAGGATTATGGAGCGAAGGATACCTGGTTTTTCAAGATATTGGCATTGACATAGGCAAGTGGAAAGTAGATACGCGCTTTGCCCTATTCAATGACGACCTCAACCGATTGGACGAAGACACCTATGGCGGTACTTTGCTGTATGTGTACGAAAAGAACGTGCTGTGGGCACCCACGTTGGTTCGTTATTCAGGCCAAGGCACACGCTGGATGTTGATGTGTCGGTACAAATTGAATCGCAATATTGACTTTTGGGTTCGATTTGCACAAACCTATCGCTTGGATGCCCCTCAAATTGGTACAGGTTTAGAACAAATCAACGGCAACGTGATCAGCCAATTGACTACCCAGCTCAAGATTAATTTTTAACCCGCCACAGCAAACTTATCAACCATAGCGATAGGTTTTCAATTTTTCCAAAATCATTTGCCACATCACCTCATAAGGCAATACTTCCAAAGTCTTGTCATTTTGGGCTTCCATTGGGGTTTGGCTAAGTTCTTTGGCTATTTTTTCAGTAGCTTTGGTAGTTTGATAATAGCGATAATCTTCGGCACGCATCAAGGTCAGTAAATTGATAAAACTTTCGCTGCGGAAGTGTGCATCTTTTTTGGGATATTTTCGACAGAAAGCCTGCAAAGTATCAATACACTGGTTCATACCAGCCATATCCAAACGTTCTAAATGATACATTAACTGAATGGCCAAATGGCTAATTTGCACCCCCCGCACTGATTTGTCAATGTCAAAGGGTTGATTCAGGTACTCGTTGAGCTTAAAAGGAATTTTTGAGTTTTGGGTCAGCGCCTTTATTTCCTTGATTTTCAGGTATTTTGAAATATAATTCAAATAGGCTTGAAACGTTTCCCAGCGTTGCTTGCTGCTTTCCTGCAAAGTTTTGAAACGGGGCTGATCTACTACTTGCCTAAATCCTTGAGCTGCTTTCAGATAATTGCCGGTGTGCATATACAACATCAGGTTTTTCTCTTGCATGCTAAACCAATGCTGCTCGGTGGGTTTATTTTCTTGGATCACCTCCTGCATTAACTTTTCGCCTTCTTCGGTATCTTTTAAATGAATGTAGGCCGACATGCGGTCTAACTCAAGACTTCGTTTCATTTCATTGGTAAAAATGAGGTCATTCTGTTTCAAAAACTCCTCTCTCATTTTTAAGGTCTGGATTACTTCATCGAAAGCATCGTTAAATTGGTAATGTAATGTCCTAATTTTATAATAGTACACTTGTAGCAAAAAACTATCGTATTGCTCTACCAAATCTTGCACTGTAAGCAAGGCTTGGTAGCTCTGGTGAGCAAGTTCTTGTTTGTGCGTTTTGGCACGTTGATAAGCCAAATCCAGCGATTGGAACAAAGCCATAGCAGTATTTTCGGCAGAGATTTTATTGGCTGCCAAGTGGGCTACTTGTGCATAATAACCAAAGTCTTTGTTACGCAAGTTTTTGGCTGCGTACTCCCGCAACAAGGTGGCAGCATTTAGTTCTATTTCTGCAATTTTGTATCTCTGAGCCTTGTCTAATACCTTTTCTACGGCTTGTATAGCAATATCTTGTGCTTGGTGCATATACAATACTTGGTAGAAATACATCGCCTTGCTTGCTTCAAATTTTGCCACATCATATGCCGATATATCATCGCTTGGGCTAATTTCCAAGAAAAAAAGCGTATTGAGTAACTTCTGTTTTAGACGGGTTTTTAGAATCAAATATTTTTTTTCCGAAGGGGGACACTGGTAAATATCAGAAGAAGCTTCGTCATCAGTATCATATTTTTGAGTGTGGATGCCATCGAATAACTTGAAATAATTGCTGGCTTTATTTCTGCTTTGTTCATCGAATAATTCGATCTTTTTAATGCGTTTTTGAGTAACTAATCGAATGAGTTCTTTGAGCGTTTCCATAAGTAAAATGGGATAAAAAGTTAAAAAAATAAAAAAACACCGTCTTGTATCAGGTCTTGGTTTGAGGTTGTAAAGTAAGAGGCAGTAGGTTGATTTGGAAGCACAAGAAATACCTTAAATCCTCAACAGCGCTCAAAAAATTGACTTCAAACAAATTTAAAAAAAATATTGAGAAATAAAAGCGTTTTTTTGTGAAATTAATTTGAAAAGCCTAAAAAATAAAAAAGTAACTTTCCAAAGTAACATCCAACTATATTGCTTAACATTCTAACATCGAAGTTTGTTTGCTATTTTTGGAAAATTTTTCGCTCATGGCAAACAAAGCATATTCCAACAAAGTAGCCATTATTACGGGAGGGTCTTCGGGCATTGGCTATGCACTGGCAGCCCGTTTGGCAAGTTTAGGCGCCAAAGTAGTCATCACAGGCCGCGACGAGGGCAAACTACAGGCCGCCACCGCCACATTGGCCGCCCAAGGGGCTGAGGTATTGGCCTTGGCTGGCGATGTGAGCCAATGGCAAGATTGTGAGCGTTGGGTCGGCGAAACGCTCCAAAAATGGGGACGTATTGATTTGCTTTTCAACAACGCAGGAATTTCGATGCGGGCTTTGTTCGAAGAGTTAGACATGAAGGTCATCAGGCAGGTAATGGATATTAATTTCTATGGCACTGTCTATATGACCAAATTGGCGCTGCCTGCCCTCATCCAGTCGCAAGGCGCTATTGTAGGGGTTTCTTCGATTGCGGGCTATCGCGGTCTGCCTGCCCGTACAGGCTATTCTGCCTCCAAATTTGCCATGCAAGGGTTTTTGGAAGCCTTGCGGACGGAGCTTATGCCCCACCGTGTCCACGTATTAATTGCTTGTCCCGGGTTTACCGCTTCTAACATTCGCAACGCGGCGCTTGCCAAAGACGGCTCGGCTCAAGGTGAAAGTCCCCGCGAAGAGGCCACTATGATGAGTTCGGAAGCGGTGGCCGACTATATTTTGAAAGCCTTAGAAAAAAAGAAAAAAACCTTGGTGCTAACCACCCAAGGAAGGCTGACCGTATGGCTGAACAAGTGGTTTTCGGGGTGGATGGACAAAATAGTTTTCAATGCCTTGGCTAAAGAAAAAGACTCGCCTTTGCAAAAATATATGTAGTCGTTTTTTCTGTGGATTAGTCCAATTCTGCCCAAAGCCCATTGTGGCAAACCGCGACAGCTTTCCCTTGCAGTTGTTGTCCCCAAAACGGGCTATTCTTGCTTCTCGAGAAAATAGTTTGCTCGTTAACAGTCCATATTTTTTGAGGATCGAATAGGGTAAAATTGGCTTTTTCCCCTTCGCGCAAAGCAGGCAAGGGCTGCCTGAGCAACTGGCGTGGAGCCGAGGTAAACTTGGCTAACATCGCATCTTCGAGTAGCCATTGGGGGGCGTAGGTATTCAGGCTACCAAAAAAAGTTTCCAGTCCGATGGCGCCAAAATCAGCCAAGTCAAATTCTAAGTTTTTGCTTTCCTCATCTTGAGGATGGTGTCCTGAACAAATAACATCCAAAGTGTGGTTGGCCAATGCTTGCCAAAGCGCCTCTCTGTCGATATGGCTGCGGAGGGGTGGGCTTATTTTGCAAGCTGTGTCTAATTGGTGTAGGTTTTCGTCGGTAAGGGTAAGGTGCAAAGCCGATACGTCGGCACTAACCGACAAGCCGGCTTGTTTGGCTTGTGCGATGAGGGGGAGGCTATCTGATGCTGAAATTTGGGTAAAGTGAAGTTTGCCCCCTGCATAACGCAATAAGTTTATATCGCGTTCTACCATCAGGGTTTCGGCCAAAGCCGGTATGCCTTTCAATCCCAAAAATGTACTCTGTATGCCTTCGTGCATTTGCCCGAGTTGAGCCAGCCAAGTGTCTTCGGGCCGGTTGAGCAACAAAGCGTCCCAAGGCTGAAGGTATTGCAAGGTTTTCAGTAAAATATCGGTGTTCCAAAGGGGTTTTGACCCGTCGGTAAAACCCACCGCCCCGGCGTGTATCAGATCGATCATTTCGGTCAGTTCCTTGCCGGCTGTGTCTTGTGTAACGGCAGCCAAGGGGTGGACTTTGACTATCTGCGATGGCTGGTTGTGCTGTAAAATGTAGGCCACTTCTTGTTTATGGGCAATTACAGGCTGCGTATTGGGCAATAAGGCCACTTCGGTAAAGCCTCCTTGGGTGGCGGCTTGGCATCCCGAAGTCAACGTTTCTTTGTGCTCGTTGCCGGGATCTTGAAAGTGCGCCCCCAAGTCGAACCAACCAATGGTCATCGACAGACCGTTAGCCGGGAAAATCCTAAAATTTTGCAAACTAATTTGCAAATCTTGTTCTACAGGGCTAACTTGGCATATGTAACCTTGTTCGAGCGCGAGATTGACATATTGGCGATGCCAAGGAGAGAAAGGGTCAATCAGAAGTACATTTTGGATAAGAATTTGGTTGGCGGGAATAATGCGCATGGATGACGAATCGAGGATAATGGAAGAAACTACAAGCTTATATTTCAATTCATTGTAAGACCGGTGGCTAATTTAGACGAAAAAAGTCTTAGTCGTATTGCTTGGGCAAAAAATTTATGGCAGCAATTGCCCGACATCGTTGCGGCTATACTGGTATTCGTTTTCAGAATCAAGCGATTAGAAACCAAAAATATAGATTGGTCTAACTTGGCTTTGTTGACCACTCGCCTGAAAGCTATCTCATTACTCGCCTTGTTGCTCACCTCTATTATGCTGGGCTTGTTGGGCTTGCTGTTTATCATCCGATACAATGCCGTAGTGGTGGCAATTATCTTTAATCTGATTGTCATCAATATTTTTTTGGCCTTGTTCTATTTCCGCTACAATTTGAAAGGCGAAGTGGTTTTTTCAAAAATCATCGAAAATCTACACATTACTTTTGCCGACAGAGGCGCCGCGGCTTTGCCCGAATTACTCCAGAAAATTTTGAAAGATTATAACTACTGGTCGCAGCCCAATCTATTCAAAGGATATGCTATTTTGGCAGGTATTACGTGTATAATTATTCTTTCGCCACGCGAAATAAATCTGATCAACCTCCGCACCAAGCCCATTAGCTTTTCGCAACAAAAACTGGAACAACTCAAATCGCAAAATTATTTCCAATTGAGCAGGCAAGTGGCACTCAACCAACACGCCTATATGCAAATGCTACGCAATATCGAATTTTACGAGAAACTACAGGGCGATTTGCAACAATCATCTGCTGCGCATGGAGCCTCAGCCTATCAAATTCAAAAAGAATACGAGCCTTTGCAGAAGTTAGAAGACCCCAACCTTAGTGTGGAAGATATGCAAAAAAAACACCCGGAAATTGTCGCTCTGGTGAAAAATTTTATGCAAATGGATGCCGATTTGATGGAAAGAAGTAGCGAGGAAACTGAAAAATTATACCAAGATCCTTCCAAAATCAAAGAA
The DNA here is from genome assembly GCA_003449595.1 of Microscillaceae bacterium. Lineage (GTDB taxonomy): Bacteria > Bacteroidota > Bacteroidia > Cytophagales > Microscillaceae > UBA8158. The sequence continues at coordinate 8,671 of DMHB01000377.1, forward strand.
AACCTGCAAGTTTTATCAAACCGTTACCAATATTACCAAAGGAAGGCGCAAAATGCCGCCTACCAAGACCAGAAGTAACTGGCGCGCATACAAAAAGTTTTGGCCAACAGCCGCCAAAAACTTGACAGCGTTTGTTATGAAATGAACCGCCAAGAGCATCTTCTGGATTCTTTGCGCCTTCTTTCTCGAAAATAGCCTACCGCTTCCTGAAAAGAAACTTAGCTTATGCTGACCTTTGTCATTTGTTAAATTAGGTTGGTGTAGCTATTTTTATACACGTAAACTTAACATTGACTCTTTTCTAAACTTATCTACACGTGCATTTAGCAGCTATTGATATTGGCTCGAACGGCGCTCGCTTGCTTATCAGCGCTGTTTTGTTCAAAAAACAAAAACCCTATCTCAAACCCGTTGAATATGTGCGTTTTCCGTTGCGCTTAGGCGAAGACGTGTTTACTCACCAGCGCATTAGCCTACAACGCATCGACCAAATGCTGAAGTTGTTAGAGTCGTTCAAGTTGTTGATGGAATTGTATGAGGTGTCTGATTATTTGGTGTTTGCCACTGCAGCTATGCGCGAGGCCAAAAACGGAGAAGAAGTTATCCAAAAAATCAAATCGGTACTGGGGTTAGAAATGCAAATCATTTCAGGCGACCAAGAAGCCGAATTTACAAATTACACCTTGGCCGAGTTTGTGAAAAAAGGAAATAACTACATTCACATCGATGTGGGCGGGGGCAGTACAGAAATCAATCTTTTTCAAGATGAAAAAAAACTATTCAGCCGATCCTACAAGGTAGGGTCTGTAAGAAATGCTCAAGCGCCTGAATATCAGCAACTTTTGGTTGATATGAAGCATTGGATTAACCAAAAAGTAGCCTCATTTGTCAAACAAGAAACCATTGCCATCGGCACAGGGGGCAACATCAACAAAATTTATAAACTTTTAGATCGCAAAATTAGCCGCCCCATCAAGCTGGAAGAAATCAAAACCATCAAAGAATACTTAGAAGAATTTACCTTAGAAGAACGAATACACAAACTTGGGCTGAACCCCGACCGCGCCGATACCATAGTGCCGGCAGGCCATATTTACCTACTAGCTATGGAAACCGCCCACGCCAAGCAAATGATTGTGCCTAACTTAGGGCTAAAAGATGGTATCTTGGCTTACCTGCTCGAAAAAAATAGGTCGAAAATTTCAACCTATAAAACACAAGTATTTTAAAAATTTAGCTAACTTGCTCTTATGATTCGTGTAGTAGCCACATTAGTAGCTCAACCGGGGAAAGAAGAAGCGCTTCAACAAGCCCTGCTTCCCCTCATTGATGCTACACGCCAAGAGGCAGGCTGCATCGCTTACGAGCTACACCAACCCCTTGGCAATACCACCGAGTTTGTATTTATCGAAACTTGGGCTGACCAAGCAGCCCTTGAATCACACGGAAAAACCCCTCATATTCAGCAATTTAGAGCGTTAGCCAAAGAACTTTTGGCTGCTCCAATGCAGATTTCTTTTTTATCTAAAATTTATTAACCTTTTACAATACCCTTCCAAAGAGTTGATTGTAGCGCCCAAAAAAGCCCTCCCCCCTCTTGTTGAATGGTTGGTGAGTTGTATGTATTTTAAACACGCTTGAAGTATGAATCCGCCTTTAACCTTTACACCTTTGAATGCTTGGGCCAATTATGATACCAAGCCTCTGATCATCGCCGGCCCTTGCAGTGCCGAATCTGAAGAACAATTGATGCAAACCTGCCTTGGCTTGAAGCAACTGAAAGTAGATATGTTTCGTGCCGGTATTTGGAAGCCGCGCACCCGACCCAATAGCTTTGAAGGCTATGGAAGTACTGCCTTGCCTTGGCTAAAAACCGTGCGCGACGAATTGCAAGTGCCTTTTGCCGTAGAGGTGGCCACCCCGCAGCATATCGACGAAGCCCTCAAATATGGGGTTGATGCCCTCTGGCTGGGAGCACGCACCACTGTCAATCCGTTCAATGTGCAAGAAATAGCCGATGCCCTCCGAGGCATCGATATACCTGTAATGATTAAAAATCCGGTAAACCCCGACATTGCCCTTTGGATTGGAGCCATCGAGCGCATTTACAATGCCGGAATTACGAAGATTGCTGCTATACACCGAGGATTTTCCACTTTTCAGAAAACCAAATACCGCAATGTGCCTATGTGGCAAATTGCCATCGAATTGAAGACGCATTTTCCGGCTATTCCTTTGATTTGCGACCCAAGCCATATTTGCGGGCAGCGCGACCTGCTGCAAGAGGTATCTCAAAAAGCCTTGGACTTGAACTACGACGGCTTGATCATCGAGTCGCATATCAACCCTGAAGTGGCTTTGAGCGATGCAGAGCAACAACTAACGCCGGTGGCGCTGGGCGAAATGCTCGACAAACTCACCATCCGCTTGACGAGAAGCAATAATGCCGAATTTATCAACCATTTGGAAGAGTTGCGCAGCAAAATCGATCACTTAGACAGAGAACTATTGGAAATATTGGCGGCTCGGATGCTATTGGTTGAACAAGTAGGCGAATACAAAAAAGAAAATAATGTAACGATTTTTCAGATTGACCGGTGGGACGAAATCTTCAGAAGCCGTCCTGAATGGGGTAAAAAAATGCACTTGAACAAAGATTTTATTGCCGAAATTTACAAACTGATTCACGTAGAGTCTATCCGCAAACAAACAGAAGTAATGCAGAATAACACCACAGCCACTTCTTGAGCGGGCTTAGCAGCAGCCATTTCCCCACACCCCTGAAGCAAACTTGCAACGGGGGTGTTTTTTTTTCACAAGGCACATAGGATGCCCTTACACAAGGTTATTTTGTAATAGCTTAACCATTTGGCCACTTCGGTAGTCAGGATGTTTGAGCTGTTCAACAAAGTTTATTGTCTGTGAATGTGGTAGAAAAGGCGGTGCAATTGCATTCGTCTTTTTCTTTATTGATACGATTTTAAGTTTTTGTTAAGCACGAATTAATGCTTTTTTCAATAACCTAATGCCCTATAACAGGTTAATTTGTGTATCAAACAGATAAAACTATGAAGAAATATTTTGCTTTCGGATTGATGTTACTGGCGGGCGGGTTGTTTGGCTATTTCTTAGGCACATTTATTTTAGTAAAAGACCCTAACAGTGTGCCCGTGCCCACATACCTCAAACTATTGACCGTAGGAATCGCGCTATTTTCGGGTTTTTTGATGATAGCTTGGCACGAATTAGGGCATTTGATTGGTGGCTGGGCGGTTCGCTTTCGTTTTCAGATGTATGTTGTCGGGCCTTTGCTGTGGATGCGGGAAGGACAAAAAATTGTATTCAAATGGAATAAAAACTTGAATATCTTTGGGGGTTTGGCCTTGTCGTTGCCCCAAGACACCCAAAACCTTACACAGCGATTTTTGTGGACAGTGGCCGGTGGTCCTTTGGCCAGTTTGGCCGGAGGGATGCTGTTTTTGGCAATTTACTATGGTGGCTTCGGCCAAGTTACGGCAGCCAATCCTTGGGCCTATTTCGCGGGGAGCGTTTTTTTTATCAATGGGTGGATGTCGTTGGGGCTTTTTTTGGTTTCGGCGCTGCCTTACCACGCTGGCGGATTTTTTAGCGATGGTGCCCGCATACTGAATATGCTGAGTGGCGGTATCAAAGCGCGCCGCGAAGCCATTATTCTGTCTATCATTAGCCAATCTACCAGTGGCATTCGTCCTCGCGATTTAAGCCAATCGTTGTTAGAAGAAGGACTTTCGGTATCGGAGGAGTGGAAGGTAAAACCTTATATACATTATTATTTGTATTTGGCTGCGCTTGATAAGCAGGACATCGCTACAGCCGCGCAGCACTTAGACATTTATTCTGACTATGTGTCGGAAATGCCTGAAGCCTATCGAGGGACAGTTTATTTTGAAAATGCTTTTTTCAAGAGCTATTTTTTGAAAGATGTAGCCGGTGCGCAAGATTGTTTGAATAAGGCAAAGCCCTGTGCTATTATCCCCAAACATTTGATTTATAAGGCAGAAGCTGCTCTGAGCTGGGCGCAAGGCCATTGGGAAGATGCCTCGCAAAAAGCTGCTTTGGCTTTGGCCGAATTGCCTAAAAGTATGGATAAAGGCACTGCCGTAGCCGAACAAGAATGGCTATTGGCTATCCAGCAAGCTGTCCCGTCCTGAAATAACTTAACAGCAAACACAACACACCCCT
>DMHB01000142.1 GCA_003449595.1 Microscillaceae bacterium
TCGAAATGGTGGGGCGAGTATTTCCTTGGAGTTTGCGCATTGAATTTCAGTCTAAGCGCATCGCCAATAATTGTGCGATGCCTTATTTGAATAAATTTCGTACTGTCGAAGAGGCAGAAAATTGGTTAGATGAATATTATCCTGTTACTCCTTCGCAGCTCGCCACTGTTGTTAAAAAAAAGGAAGTAAAAGTTAATCAATAGTTATACACTTCACAAAGGGCTTTTTTTTGTATAACTTTGTTGTAAATTTGTTTTACAACAAATCATACCGCCCTTATGCACGCATCTACCTCTGCTAAGCCTAACCGGCTTATTCAATCCACAAGCCCTTATTTATTACAACACGCTTATAACCCTGTAGATTGGTTTCCTTGGGGAGAGGAAGCTCTTCAAAAAGCGCAACAAGAAGACAAGCCCATTATTGTCAGCATTGGGTATTCTGCTTGCCATTGGTGTCATGTGATGGAGCGTGAGTGCTTTGAGCATGAAGATATTGCGGCTTTGATGAACAAACACTTTGTTTGCATCAAAGTAGATAGAGAAGAACGACCCGACATCGATGCCATTTATATGGATGCTGTCAGTGTGATGGGGCAGCAGGGCGGGTGGCCTCTGAATGCTTTTATAACCCCTCAAGGCAAGCCTTTTTATGCCGGCACCTATTTTCCCCCTTCGCAGTGGGTAAAGTTATTACAAAATGTAGCCAATGTTTTTGCCCAACGGCGTCCTGAGGTTGAAGAAAGCGCAGACGGTTTTTTACAAAGCATCGCACGTTCGGAAATCGAAAAATTCAAAATGAGTGAAGAAGCAGGTCAAATTCAACATCAAGATTTGACCACGATGTTTGAAAAATTGGCAGCCAATTTTGACAAAGAACACGGAGGATTGAATAAAGCGCCTAAGTTTCCGATGCCTTCCATCTATTTTTTCTTGTTACATTATTACCATATTACCAAAGATGATAGGGCTTTAAGCCATACCACCCACACACTTACAAAAATGGCTCTTGGTGGGATTTATGATCAAATAGGAGGGGGCTTTGCTCGCTATTCGGTTGATGAGTTTTGGTTTGCCCCACACTTCGAAAAAATGCTTTACGATAACGGACAACTTATGAGCCTGTATGCCGAAGCCTATAAAATCACTAAAAATCCACTTTTTAAGTCGGTGGTTTACCAAACAATGGCTTTTTTGAAGCAAGAACTTACAAGCAGTGAAGGGGGGTTTTATGCTGCGCTCGATGCGGATAGCGAAGGAGTCGAAGGAAAGTTTTATATATGGACTGCTGAAGAGTTAAAACCATTATTGAAAGATAATTATGAGCTTTTTTGCAAAGTTTACAACATAAAAGAAGAAGGAAATTGGGAACACAACAGCAATATATTGCACCTGCAACTTCCAATTGCTGAACTGGCCGCCTTGCACCAAATTTCGCCTGAAGCTTTGTCAGGTAAAGTAGCCAGTTGGGGCAAAATCTTGAAAAAAGCACGAAACAAGAGGGTAAAGCCTCACTTAGACGATAAAATCCTAACTTCTTGGAATGCTTTGATGCTCAAAGGGCTAACCGATGCTTTTGTTACTTTCAACGACTACGACTTCCTGCATTTGGCTATGGACAACGCCTACTTCCTCAAAAACAAGATGAAAGTAGATGGCCGACTTTACCGTTCCTATAAAAAAGGACAAGTGTCAATTCCGGCCTATCTGGAAGATTATGCTTTGTTGATTGATGCTTTCACTGCATTTTATCAAGCTACTTTTGACTTGGTTTGGCTACAAGAGGCAGAAACCTTGTTGATGTATGTATTAGATAATTTTTGGGATGAAGCCGAAGGAATGTTTTTCTTTACAGATACCAACAGCGAGCAACTAATTGCAAGAAAAAAGGAAATATTCGACAATGTAATTCCTGCTTCTAACTCGGTAATGGCCAAAAATCTTTACTTTTTAGGCACTTTGTTAGACAAACCAGAACTCATAGACATAGCCAACAGTATGCTGGCTAAAACACGACGGCTTTTACTGACTAATGTAGAGTATTTGGCCAATTGGGGCAGCTTGGCGTGTTTGATGCAACAACCTACCGCTGAAATTGTACTGATTGGCGAAAATTATAAATATTTTAGAAGAGCTATTGAGCAAAAGTATTATCCCAATAAAGTATTTGCAGGAAGCTTAATACCCAACGACTTGCTCCCCTTGCTCAAAGGGAGAACAAGCCCCAAAGGGAAGACAACGCTTTATTTGTGTTTCAACAAAACCTGCCAACTACCAGTGGATACTCCGGAACAAATTTGGGAGCAGTTGAAGTTGTAGCCAAACAAAAAAGAGCCCATTAAGGCTCTTTTTTCATCTCTTGTTTATAAAATTGGTTCGGAGTTAATCAGCCAATGAGCTAAAATCGAATGCATTGGCACGCTCGTTTTCTATGACCCAAAGAGCTGCTTCTTGATAAGTTTCAAAGAGAGGCATCGTAACTTGATTGTCTTTGTTGAGTTTTTTTGCCGATTGTTTTAGGGCAAATGCACAATAAAGGTTAGATCGGGTGAGCA
>DMHB01000418.1 GCA_003449595.1 Microscillaceae bacterium
GTGGCAACGATTTTCCTATCATTGATCTCCCGCCGGGCGGTAAACTGGAAGATGTATTGGTTGATCGGTGGTACGACGACCGGCTGGTGGCAAACCCTAAGCGGAAATAATTATTTTGGGCTTCTTCCGGGTAATGTCCTTTAGGTGGAACGACTGGCCGTGATTGAAGCCAACTGCGACTGCAAATCCTCAACCTGAATTTTTAGCTGTTCTATTTCATACAGCAGTTCGGTTTCTCTTTCTTGCGTATCAGTCAGTTGTTTTTGAGCCATTTTTTCTTGGCGGCGCAAGCGCGTATAGGTTTTGCGCAATACCTTTTGATTTGACTTGTGGCGGATAATTTGCCGTTCTATTTCGCTCTGCGCATTGAGCAACAATACTTCTTTTTCTTGTAGCTTTTTGGAAGTTTCTTTCAGTTGTTGCTCGATGGTTTCTACTTTTTGGTTTTGTTCTACCAGCGACACCTTGGTTTCGTCGGCCTTGCTAAGCAACGATTGGGTTTGTTCGTTGGTGCTTACAATGATCAAAGTATTGGCGATGGTTTCGGCAATTTCTTCAACAAACTGGATGCGATAGTCTTCAAATTTTTCTAACGAGGCGATTTCAATTACCCCATATACTACTTGATTTTCACCTTTTACAGGCACAATCAAAATAGAACGGGGTTTCGTTTCGCCCAATCCCGAAGTAATTTGGGTATAGGTATCGGGCACATCTTCCAAATACAGGGTTTCTTTTTCCAGATATACTTGGCCTACCAGCCCTTCACCTACTTGTAGGTTGCGCTCTAAGTACTTTTGCCGATTGTTGGCATACGAGCCAATCATCGTAAGGCGTTGGTCTTCTTCGCGGTAAATGAAGAAAGCCCCCTGCAAAGCCCCTAAGTATTTTACCAAACTGCTGATAACGGCTTTGCCCAGTTCTTCGAAGTTTTCGCTGTTTTCGCGCAGAAGTTCGTTGAAATTGGCCTTCCCGGTATTGAGCCAGCTACGCACCGACTCTTCAAAAGATACTTTGCGGAGGTTGTCGCGCATATCGATGAGCGAGCGCCCCAGTACGTCTTGGCTACTTTTGGCAGAAAATGTAAATCCAAAATTACCTTTCCCGATGTTTTCAGCAAATTCGGAGGCTTGCATGGTATTGACAATCAGCTTATTCAAGGCATCTCGAATTTCGCCTAACTCGTCTTTGTAGATTTTCTTTTTGATAGGTGGGAAAATACCTTCTGAAAGGAGTTTGATGTCATTTTTGATTTTCAACATCGGACGTGAAAGCCCCCGTGCCAAGAAAAACCCAACGAATGTTTGCAAAACGAAAATGATGGCACTCATCAACAAGAGTTGATTTCGGAAGTTATAAACCGACGAAAAAATCTCGGCGGCATCAATTTCAGTAATCATAGCCCATTGTACACCTAAGAAATTGACCGGTGTATATACGTCCATTACTTCGTTGCCACGAAAGTCGGAGCTGATACTCGAACCAACCTTCCCCGAAAGGGCGCTCTGGATGGCCTTGGAGCTGACAATGCGCAGCAAAATAGTGGTATTCATCCGTTTGATGCGTTGCAGGGTTACCGAATCAACCACTTTTCTATCGCGCAGGGCATTGGTATAGGCCACCACATCGCTCAATAACGAGCGGGTATTGGTACGCACCTTGTAGTCGGGACCAATCATCGCTACCTCGCCCGAAGTGCCCAACCCGTCTTTTTCCCATTGGAGGTTATTGGTGATGATCTGGTCTATTCTTTCCGTAGCGATTTGCAAAACCAATACCCCTACTTTGGCATCATTGTCGAAGATAGGAACGGCTAAAAAACTATTGGGCTTGTAGTACGAAGGTTCGTAATGGTCATAATCGGCAAATACTACTTCATCTTTTTTGGAAGAAGAGGCGGCCTTTAGAAAAACTTTGGCGGCATTGGAGTTGCGATAAACACTGGTAATAAAATTGGAGGCAAAATCGACCTCTTTTTGTACCGTATAAAGCACATTGCCTTTGAGATCGACCAGCATCAAATCATAAAAGTCGAACGTAGTGAGATAACTCAAAAAAGCCTTGTGGTATTTTTTATGGGGTTCGGCATAGCTCAGGGGCACGCCTTCGCCGGTAAACTTCGACTTATAACCCACCGGATTTGGGTTATTGGCAATAAAATGATATTGCAATGCCAACACCTCTTTATCAGTAGGTATAAACCGGTTCAATGTGTATTGATTCAGGCTATTGTAAATAAGCTTGGGCAGGAAATCGTTTTCGTAAAAGCTTTTTACTTTTGCCACAACCGACAACAGCTCTGTGCCGTCGATTTCGTTTTTGCTGGATTGGAAGGTCTTCTGAAAAGCAAACAACGCGTCGATCGTAACCGGATTTTGGCCTAATACGATGGCTTGTTTTTGGAGATCGGTAAAATAACTTTCGATGGCTTTCTTCCTGGAGGCAGTCAGGTTTTCTAAAAATTGAAAGGCTTTTTCTTCCAAAAGCGACTTGCCTTGGTAGTAGCTGGTGATGGCCAAGATTGCTTGAATCATTGTTGATACAAAAAATATAGTAATTTGTATCTTGGTAAGCAACTTTAAATCTTTAAACCAGTTCCAGTTCCACTTCATAATTTACAAGCGTTTAGCCTCCCTTAGAGGAACGAAAATACACTTTATAGACGAATAAACTACAATCGTTTGATTTCAGCACCAATGGCATTGAGTCGTTTATCGATGTATTGATAACCTCGGTCAATTTGCTCCACGTTTTCGATGATGCTATAGCCATCTGCCGACATCGCTGCGATGAGCAGGGCAATCCCGGCACGAATATCGGGCGAAGTCATCGTAATACCTCTTAGCATCAACTGCTTATTCAATCCAATTACAGTAGCACGGTGCGGATCACAAAGGATGATTTGCGCACCCATATCGATCAATTTGTCAACAAAAAACAACCGGCTTTCAAACATTTTCTGGTGTACTAAAATCGTGCCTTTTGCTTGAATAGCCGTTACTAATATGATGCTGAGCAAATCGGGAGGGAAGCCCGGCCACGGTGCATCGGATACAGTCAGGATAGAACCATCCAAAAATGTATCTAATTCATAGTTTTTCTGCGAAGGAATGTATAAATCGTCATTGCGGATTTCTAACTGGATGCCCAAGCGTTGGAAAGTCCGCGGAATAATACCCAATTGGCTTACTGCTGCATTTTTGATGGTTATTTCGGAGCCCGTCATCGCTGCCATACCAATAAAACTGCCTACCTCGATCATATCGGGCAAGAGGGTGTGCTCTGTGCCACCCAACTGCGAAACCCCTTCGATAGTCAATAAATTAGAACCGATGCCACTGATTTTTGCCCCCATCCGGTTGAGCATATGGCAAAGTTGCTGCAAATAAGGCTCGCAAGCGGCATAATAAATTTGGGTAGTGCCCTTGGCCAATACTGCCGCCATCAAGATATTGGCTGTGCCGGTTACCGAGGCTTCGTCGAGCAACATATATGTGCCCTGCAAGTTGGAAGCATCGATATGGAAAAATTCTTCTTTAGAATCGTAATGAAACTTTGCGCCCAGTGCCTGAAAGCCCAAGAAATGGGTGTCTAACCGTCGTCTGCCTATTTTATCGCCTCCTGGTTTTGGGATTTTGCTGCGCCCCATCCGTGCCAACAAAGGCCCTAAGATCATCACCGAACCACGCAAAGCAGCCGCTTTTTGGGCATATACTTCGCTTTCCAAATAGGCCAAATCAATGTTTTTGGCTTGAAACTGGTAGGAGCCTTCGCCCAAAGGCGTAATCTGGACACCCATATCGTCCAAAATATCAATCAATTTGTTGACATCCCGAATGTGGGGAATGTTGTGAATGGTAACCGGTTCTTCGGTGAGAAGTACCGCACAAACGATTTGCAAAGCTTCATTTTTTGCGCCTTGCGGGGTTAATTCCCCTTTTAGTTGTAGTCCACCTTTGACTTGTATCGATGACATAAATTGGGCTTATAATCCGAGAAACACGTTGCTTGCTATAAAAGCGCGCCTTATGGGCATAGGTGTTTATCCTTGATTGTTGTGATGGTTATTTTTTTTCTTTTTCTTCTTTTTCTTCGAGAATTGGTGTTGATTATGGTTTTGTGCGTGGTGGTTATTGTGGTTGTTCTGGTTATTGCTACGACTTACAAATTTTTCTTTAGGTATTTCGATGGTATTGTTTTCCAAAACAATCTTTCGAATATGCTCAGGAAGGGGTTGGTGTGCGATGCGTTCCATATCGGCTAAGATCGTTTGTGCTTCGACATAGTCTTTGTTCCACGCCAGGTAAAAGCCCCGCATCAATTTACCAATGGCCACAAAAGCCCCTATTTTTTCTTCTTCGTCTTCCATCACCAAAGCTTTTCCAATGAGCGTTTCTACGTTGCGTCCATAATGCCGAAACATAATACGGTTGCTATTGTAGGGCAGTTTTTCGGGTTTTTTGCCAAGTTTTTCCTTGTCGGGAAGTGGGAAAGGCGACTCTACATCGAAGTCGAATTTGGCCATAATAAACATATCATCCCAAAGTTTATTTTGGTTGTCGATCAATTGTACTTCTTTGGGTTGGGGTACAATGAGCCGCATCAATTCGGTCAACGTATGGGCGTAGCGTGTACGCTTCTCTTTGTCGTCGATGGTTTTGATGTATTCGATGAGTTGGTGAATATTACGGCCATACTCTTTCAAAATCAGGTGAGAGCGGTGCGTATTGTAGCTAAAATTTTGTTCGATATCCATAAAACTAACTTTGTAAAATAGAGGCTTGCTTAGGGCAGATTTGTTGGCAACAAACAGATGGCTGTCGTGTGCCGAGCCTCGGGGTAGATGTTTAAAATGTGTTCAAATTTACACGCTATTCGTGAATTTTCAACTTTGCAAAGCTAAGTAAGATTGTTTTCTCACCAAATTGTTCAAAATCAATCAAAGCTTTGCGGTCGTTGCCTTGGGCTTCTACTTGCTTCACCGTGCCAAATCCAAATTTGGGGTGTTCTACACGCATACCGGCTTGCAAGTTGCGGGTATCGCTGGGGGCAAAATCGGGCGAGGGGGTATGTGTGGTAGTTACTTTGGCTTTGGCCATTGGTTTGAGCGACGAGCGATTCTGTAAAATAAAGCTGCTGTTGGTGTTGACTTGGGCTGTTTTCAGGGCTTCTGTTTTCAAAAACCGCGCATCGATTTCGTCTAAAAAACGGCTGGGTTCGCATTCTTTCAACCTTCCATAATGGTAGCGTGTGTGGGCATACGACAGGGTTAGTTTTTTTTGTGCCCTGGTCATCGCCACATAAAACAAACGCCGCTCTTCTTCCAACTCGGTGCGGCTGGAAAGCATCATCTGCGAAGGGAATAAATCTTCCTCCATTCCAACCACAAATACGTGGTTAAATTCCAAACCTTTGGCTGCGTGAATGGTCATCAACGTAATGCTGTCCTGATCAGGGTTTTTATCTTCATCCACGCTGGTCAGCAAGGCTACTTGTTGCAAAAAGGCGGTGAGCGATTTGTCTTCGTTTTCGGTGTTATCCGTAAATTCCTTGACAGCATTGAGCAATTCCTGCACGTTTTCGTAGCGAGCCAACCCCTCGACGGTTTTGTCTTCGTAGAGTTCGCGCAGCAAGCCCGAGCTTTTGGCAATTTCGGCAGCAGCCGTGTAAGCGTCTTTGGTTTCGACGGCCAACTGAAAGCTTTTGATCAGCGTAACAAAGTCCTCGATCGGGGTGATGCTGCGGCCTGTCAAAAACAGCTTAATATCGCACAACACATCCCACACAGTGGTACCGTTTTCGTAGGCTGCCACTACTATTTTGGCTACGGTAGTATCGCCTATGCCCCGTTTGGGTTGGTTAATAATGCGTTTGAAAGCCTCCTCGTCGCTGTGGTTGATGGTATATCGGAAATAAGCGATCAGGTCTTTGATTTCTTTGCGTTGGTAAAATGAAAGTCCGCCGATGACCTTGTATTTGAGGTTGAGCTTGCGCAAGGCTTCTTCAATAGCCCTCGATTGGGCATTGGTGCGATACAAAATGGCAAAATCGCGGTTGCGCAGCCCGTCTTGGTTTTTTTCTTCAAAAATGGCACTGGCCACCAGCCTGCCTTCTTCATTGTCCGACATAGCCCTGAGCACACGGATAAGCCGGCCATCTTCGTTGTCGGTCCAAACATTTTTAGGCAGTTGGTTTTTGTTGCGTGCAATGATTGAGTTGGCTGCTTTGACAATGGTCTTGGTCGAGCGGTAGTTTTGTTCTAAGCGTATGACTTCTAATTCTGGATAGTCTTTTTCAAAGTTAAGGATGTTGCGTATGTCTGCTCCCCGAAAGGCATAAATACTTTGGGCATCGTCGCCTACTACACAGATATTTTGATGCACATTGGAAAGCTTGCGCACAATGGCATACTGCGAAAGGTTGGTGTCTTGAAACTCGTCGATGAGTATGTATTTGAATTTGTGTTGGTATTTGTATAACACGTCCAAATGATCGCGGAAAAGCACATTGGTGTTGAATAAGATATCGTCAAAGTCCATAGCATTGGCTTTATGGCAACGCACTTGGTAGTTTTGGTAAATCCTGCCTATTTCGGGCCGTTGGTACGAAGCATCATCGGCATAATAAATAGGGTTGGAGGTATATTCCTGCCAAGGCACTAATTGATTTTTGGCCGAAGAAATGCGGTTGAGAACTGTACTGGGCTTGTAGAGTTGCTCGTCTAAGTTGAGTTCGCGGACAATGGTTTTGATCAGCGACTTCGAGTCGTCGGTATCATAAATTGTAAAATTGCTGTTGTACCCGATATGGTAGGCTTCGAAGCGCAAAATTTTAGCAAAAATAGAGTGAAATGTACCCATCCATAGGTTGCGCGCTTCGTTGCCGATCAGTTGTTCGATGCGGTGGCGCATTTCGCTGGCGGCTTTGTTGGTAAAGGTCAACGACATAATCTGATAGGCATCAGCCCCTTGTTCAATCAAATGGGCAATGCGGTGGGTAAGTACACGGGTTTTGCCCGAACCGGCGCCTGCTATGATCATCAGGGGGCCTTCTGTAAATAATACCGCTTTGCGCTGCGATTCGTTGAGTCCTTCTAAATATCCGCTTGTTGCCATAAATAAATACTGGATTGCTAATTTTTGCTGCAAAAATTGGCTACAAAGATACACAAAGGTAGCGGGGTTTTTATCACCCGAGGCCGAACAATCTTGGGTGAATTATGCTTTGGGCAGGGCGGCAGTTTTGAGGCAGTGCTGACACCAAAAAATATGATAGGTGTGGGTGGCTATCAGTCCGAGCGAACCTACATAAGCTAAATATTCTATTTGGGGATGCCATTCTTCTCCGAAAATGGCCAGCGTAAGGCAGGCAAAAAATAGCCCAAATGCCAAACGCGTGTTGTTATTGGCTTTTTTGGCCGCATTGTAAACCGCCCAAAGGCTTCCTACCCAAAAGGCATATTCTAGCCATTCGAGCGCCTCGCCCCAAAAACCCTTGCTGATTTGCCCCAAACCCAATATTATCGGGAAAACAAGGCAATGGACAAGACAAAGCGAGGAGGCTGTAATCCCCCAATAATCGACGTAACTATCTGATTTTTCCATAAGTCATTAATGCTTGTTTTTGCAACAGTGTTGCAAATATCTATAATTCTTGCGGCTTCACCAAATCTAAAAACCACCCCTTGTGCGCATTACAGACAAAAAGAACTGATTGCAACAATGTGGCCGTAAAATATGTATTTTTGCAATTCTATCCAATGATACAAAAATATATGCAAGCCCCGATCCTTCACAATTACCAGATACAACGGCCAATAGGCAAAGGAGGGATGGGGATGGTATATTTGGCCATTCACGCGCAGATAGGGCGCAAAGTGGCTATCAAAGAACTCCATAAAAATTTTGTGGGCGATTTGGCACTGCGCGAGCGTTTCAGAAACGAAGCCACCCTGTTGGCTCAGTTAGAGCATCCCCACATTGTGAAACTTTATGATTATATCGAAAAGCCCGACGCACTTTACCTGATTATGGAGTATGTGGATGGGATGCCCTTGGAAGCCTACATCGAACAAATTTCAGGCCCTATTCCTGAAAAGAAAGCCATTCAGTTGCTGCTCAAAATATTGGATGCCTTGGCTTATGCACACCAAAAAGACATTGTTCACCGCGATATTAAACCTTCCAATATTATGATTACGCATAGTGGCGAGGTGAAAATATTGGATTTTGGCATCGCCAAAGCGATCAACAACCCCAATAGCCAACTCACTGATGTGGGGGTGCGTATGGGAACCCTGTATTATATGAGTCCGGAGCAACTACGCGGGCAACGCTTGGACGCTCGAAGCGATTTGTACAGCTTGGGCGTTACTTTTTTCCAGATGCTGACTGCTCACTGTCCTTACCCCCCCGAGCTTTCGGAGTTTGAAGTAAGTCAGAAAATTGTGCAAGAGCCACTGCCTCGGGCGCGCAGTCTTTACCCCGGTGTAAGCGATGGCCTCCAAGCCGTTTTAGACAAAGCCACGGCCAAACTGCCCGATCAGCGGTTTCAGTCAGCCGAAGCATTCAGCGCGGCTTTGTTGGGCGACCGCACCGGCCTTAGCCAGCAGGCATTGGAGGCTATTTTGCCCTATTATGACCAAAGCCAAGTGGTAGAGTGGACTTTCAATCCTACCAAAAAAACAGCCGAAAAAAAAGCAAGTTCGCCGACTGAAAAGACAAGCACGCTTTCACAAGTGGCCGAAGAAATAGAAGAAGAGGTTTTGTTTGAAAATTACTTTGGTACGGTTACCAATCTCAAAATTAGCTATTGGCAAGACCGCGATTTGTATAAAAAGGGTGAAAGAAAGCAACTGAAGCTAAACAAAATGCAAAAAATAGAATTCAACATTTACAGAGAAACCTTTACAGGCATTTTTTTATTGGCTTTGATCGGAGCTGCTTGGCTATACCTTAGTTTTTGGCTGGTTATTATTGTAAGTGGTTTGTGTTTGCCTGTAGCTTTTTTGGCGTTGGTAGGGTATCCTATTATTATCATCACTCATAAAAATAGTCATAAACTTAAAATGAGGGATTGGTTTTGGCGAAAAAAATCTGCCAAAGCATTTGTACATCATACCAAAAAAGCTTTATTTGAATCTAAATTTTAAAAACAGGGGTTAGAT
>DMHB01000399.1 GCA_003449595.1 Microscillaceae bacterium
CTTTGGGAGGTGACCATCCAATCGCCTCGCGAACCTAAAAACGCAGAAGGACGCTACGACTACAAGTACAGTGATTTGTGTTTTTATATGCTCAAGCAGATTGCCGAAAAACAACTCAAACAACCCATAGAAGTATTCTTGCAAGAGCAATTTTTTGAGCCGATGGCTATGCAAAGCTCAACTTATATGCCCTTGAAAAAATTCAGCAAAGAGCAGATCACGCCTACCGAAAATGATACGATGTTTAGAAAACGACTGGTGCAAGGCACTGTCCACGACCAAGGCGCAGCAATGCTGGGCGGCGTAGGCGGACACGCAGGACTGTTTTCTACTGCCGGTGATTTGGCTGCATTTATGCAAATGTATTTGCAAAAAGGCAAGTTTCAGGGTAAAAACTATTTTGAACCCGAAACCATCTCTTTGTTCACCAAACCTCCCTTCACTTACAACCGCCGCGCTTTAGGCTGGGATCGACCCGACAAAGAAGGAATTTCTTACTTCCCCGCCGACTCGCTATGCCCCAATGCCTATGGGCATTCAGGCTTTACAGGATGCTTGGTTTTTGCCGATCCAGATCAGCAATTGCTTTTCATATTCTTGTCTAACCGGATTTATCCTGACATCAATACCAAAATGGTGAGCAGCAACCTGCGCAGAAAGCTATTAGAAATTGTTTACAGTGCTATCATCAAAGAAGATTAATGAATATTCAGCCTAAGAATAAGTTAGAAACTTCGTTTAGTTTGGCCTCGATGACAGATGTAATTTTTCTGTTGCTGATTTTCTTTATGCTTACCTCTTCGATTGTAGAACCCAATGGGTTGCCAGTAGATTTGCCCGGAAGCAAGGTCAATAATCCGGTAGCACCGGTCGTAAAAGTTACGGTTTCGACCTACTTGAAATATTTTGTAAATGGCGAAGAAGTACCTTTTGCACAAATAGAAATCGCCTTGCAAAAAGCCTTGCTTACCTCTTCAGAAAAAAGAATTGTACTGTATATCGATAAAAAAGTGGCTGTCGAGCACTTGGTCAAGTTAGCCTCCATAGCCAATAAATTAGGGGCAAAAGTGGCCATTGCTACCCAATTAGAGGCAGAAAAAACAGACAAATAAACAACACGCATGGCAAGTATTGCCGAAAAAACTTTGCTTTGGGAAAAACGCCGCCGCAACCTGACCTGGATGCTGGCGGTGGCACTGCATGTAGGTTTGTTTTATGCTATGTTTTTTGTGCGCATCGATACCCATACCAACCAAACTTACTTGATGCAAAGGGGCATCGACATTCGCTCGCAAAGCAATTGGGACGATGCCGCTATCCCCATCGAGGCTGTAACTCCCGCTGATTTAGCGGCTGTCATTCCAGCAGAATCTGTTTTTACACCTGATTTCAAACAGAAATTAGCCAACCTGAACCCACTACCCAACACAGCCCCGCCCTTAGATAGTTTGGTGGCGCTTAAAAAAGACAGCCTTGCAGCAGATTCTTTGCAAAAAACCACTGTTTCTGCCGATTCGCTTATGTCGAATATCGAGGCTTTTGAAGCCAAGCAACAGGAAAAGTTCAAACAAAATCCGCAAGATCCGAATGCTATTTTTGTATCGCTGGATCTCATATATTGGGATTGGGAATCGCCGCCCGACATTAAGGACAATAGCCAAGAAAGTGGTATAGTTGCCTTTGATTTTGTGGTTGACGAAAATGGCCGTGTGATTGACCTCACCCCTGTCAAATCGACGATTACGCAAGGTTTGTTGAAATTTTACGAGAAGCAAGTCTATAAATTGAAGTTCTTTTGGACCAACCGCAGCAAAACAGCCCAAAATACCAAAGGAAGAATTTTGTTTAAAATAAGACCCGGCCAAGACCAATGACCTACGAAGAAAGCATTGCTTATCTATATGCCAAAGCGCCTATGTTCCAGCAAGTAGGCAGGGCCGCTTACAAAGAAGGGTTAGACAACATCATCGCTTTTTGCGAAGCCTTGGGCAATCCGCAAAATCAATTCAAATCCATCCATATTGCCGGTACCAACGGCAAAGGAAGCAGCTCGCACTTCATCGCTGCCATTTTGCAAGCCGCCGGTTATCGGGTGGGGCTTTATACCTCGCCGCATTTGAAATCTTTTACGGAGCGCATCCGTGTCAATGGGCAGGCAGTTGAGCAATCTTTTGTAACGCAATTTATTGTAACAAATCAATCGCTCTTTGAATCGATTGAGCCTTCCTTTTTCGAGGTTACAACGGCTATGGCTTTTAGCTATTTTGCGCACCAGCAGGTCGATGTCGCTGTCGTAGAGGTAGGAATGGGCGGAAGATTGGACGCCACCAACATCATCACACCAGAAATCGCACTCATTACAAATATTAGCTACGACCACCAAGAGTATTTAGGCGATACACTTGCTTTGATTGCCCAAGAGAAGGCAGGCATTATCAAACCCGGCGTGCCGGTGGTCATCAGTGAGAAACACCCCGAAACGCAAGCCGTATTCCTACAAAAAGCCCAAGCTAACCAAGCACCCATCACTTTTGCAGCAGACCAATGGGAGGTGGTTGCTTTGCAAAAAACACCTTCGTTGATTGTCAATGTGCTGAACCGGCAAAAACAAGTTTATTTAGAGAACCAGATCGTAGGATTATCAGGCTTATACCAACTTAAAAACCTACGGGGCGTGCTTTGCGCGATTGATATTTTACAACAGCAAGGCTGGAACATCGCCTTGAGCCATATCCAACAAGGGCTTCAAGAGGTAATTGCGCTTACCAACCTAAAAGGCCGATGGCAGGTTTTGAGCCACCAACCTCTCGTGGTTTGCGACATTGCCCACAATGAAGGCGGCTTGAAAGAAATTATCGCACAAATACAAGCCCAAACCTATGCCAAACTGTGGATCGTTTGGGGAATGATGCGGGACAAAGATGCCGCAAAAATTTTTCCGCTTTTGCCACAACAAGCCTACTATTTTTTTGCCGCCCCTGCGATGCCTCGCGCACTTCCTGCCGATGAATTGGCCAATTTGGCAAAAAACTATGGACTATTAGGCGAAGTATGCGAATCAGTAGCGAGCGCTTTGGCTAAAGCCAAACAGGCCGCCCAAGCCGACGATATGATTTATGTGGGTGGCAGCACTTTTGTAGTGGCTGAAATTCCAGAGTTATAAAACTTTATTTTCGGTACTTAGTCCCAAAGTGGAAATTTCTCTAAGTGGAGCGCCTCTCCAAAAAATATTTGTGTGGCTTTTTCAAACCCTTCTGTATAATCAGACACATAAAACTGCATCGATGCAGGAGTTGAGGCTTTGTTCAATAGTTGGGTATGCTCCAAAGCCACTTTCAGGCTATGCGCCACTGCCTCCGATGAGTCGATTACTTCTACTTGCTGCTGGTAATAGGCAACAATTTCTTTTTTTATCAAAGGGTAGTGTGTGCATCCTAAGATAAGTGCCTGAATATCAGTTAATTCGGGACGACTTAAATAATTTTCGATGACTTCGTGGCTAACCCGATTGGTAATAAAACCTTCTTCGATCATAGGCACCAACAAAGGAGTGGCCAATGCTTTCAAATGAATGTTAGCCCTTTCTTGTTCGATTTGGTGCTCATACACCGCCGAAGATACAGTTTGCTTCGTGCCGATAAGCCCTACATTTTTCCCTGCAAAACGCTGCGTAACCAAGGCAACCGTAGGCTCGATGACACTAAACACGTGCGCTTTGCTTCCTACATAGGTTTTTACCAAGTCGAAAGCTGCTGCGGCGGCTGAGTTGCACGCAATTAAGATTACCTTGCAACGACGGCTTAGTAGAAAATTACAAATTTTGATAGCGTAAGACTGAATAGCGGCAGTTGATTTATCGCCATAGGGCAAATGGGCCGTATCGCCAAAATAAATCAGGTTTTCGTTAGGCAATAATTCGTGAACAGCCTTGGCAACTGTTAGCCCGCCAATGCCGCTGTCGAATATGCCAATTGGGGCTTCGCTGTTGTGTATGGGTTCTTGTGCAGGTGGCAAGATTATTTCAAAAGATGCTTTGAATAGGTCAGACATATAAGAAAAGGTAAAAAGATGCCTTGGTGCTGCAAGATCGCATAAATAATTTAAAAAAAACAAACCCTTGTCAGCGTATTCATAGCTGACAAGGGTTTTGCTTGTAGAGATTGCTTTGGCGTTATCGCACAATGACAAACCGCTTGGTTATCAGTTCTTTGCTGCCAGTTTGTTTGAGCAAGAGTTGGTAAGTTCCTACGGCATAGGCACTAACGTCTAACCGATGAATTTGCTCGCCTGAGGTGAGCAATCCTGACTCAATCAACCTGCCACCATTATCGACCACAGACCATTGCCCCTCAAGCGGGAACGCTTTGTCTAATTGGATAATCAACTCATCTTGGGCAGGATTTGGATAAATTCTCACCGACCCTTCTCCGGCATCAGCCAAACTACTTTGGTCTAAGCTGGTTACCAAGCTAAATACCGTACTGGCCGGCGGGCTTGCAATTGCAGCCTGCTGTACTATACCTGTTCGTTCGCTTTGCACAAACACCACTACCGACAACTGACCTATGTCTCTAAATCCGCTCGGTTGCCAAGTTTGATTGAAACTGCGGGTTGTGCCTTGTACCCAATTGGCCATCACACGGGTTCCAGCAGCATTGGGAAGCATTCTTTTCACCACATTGCGCAACACCGGCCCGCCTGCGGTCTCTTGCGCTTGGCGTTCAATCACAACAAAATGCACCAAAACTGTATCGGCAAAGTTTTCTAAGGCAAGCAAATTGGCTGTTACGTCCAGCCGTCCATCACTTTGCGCCCTGAAACTAACATCTATTTGTAAAGGTGCTTGGTCTAAAGTACGCCTACTAAACGCAGCATCGCCCCACTGCGAAAAACGTTGCGTAGCAATGGTCGCCCCGTCTAAGGCCGTTCGGGGCACCGCCGAAACGCCATACAACAAAGCGCGCGCGCTGGGGTCTGCAGGATTGTCTAAGTTGAAAGGCGTGCGGTTGGGAAATTCGGTATGGTATTGCACATTGACCACCTCGGCGGGAGTTCTGAAATTATTAATAAAAGTATTCTCTGTAAGTGCGTCGCTGGAGCTGCTGTTGGTGAAGTGTTCGAGCAAGACCAACCGGTTGCGTTCGCCCACGAATACATTGTCGAAAGCAAAACCATCCAACGTATCGCCGGGAGGATTATCGGCATTGCTGCCAAAGGCTACCCGAAAGCGCACCCTGCCGGTTGGATTAAGCGCTGGGTTTTGCAAGTCGCGCAGCACTTGATCGAGACTAAATTTCACATCTTGCCATTTGCGCGTACTATTGCCCGACCAACCTACCGAACTACCTGTCCAAGTACGGGGGTTTGCTGTAAAGCTTTGGCTGCCGGGATTGCCCAACAAACCTCTGGAGTTATACCAATTGACCCCGTTGTTGACCGCACCTAATACTTCCCAGTTTAGCCCATCATTGATGGAATAAAGCACTACCGCGCCATCCGAATTTTGATCGGTAGATAAGAAAGCCCGCATAGAAAGCATAGGTCTTTGCAATGTGCTCATATTCAGACAAGGGCACTCTACATACGACTGCTCGTTGTTGTTATAACTATTGATGCCGCTGCCGGTGTACCAAGCATTTCCGTTTTCGGCGCGCAGTAGGTTTTTAGCAGGCGCACCCACCACCCAGCTAGAGTTGGCTCCGGCAGCAGCCCATCCTGAAGCACCGCCAGTAAAGCCTTGGTTATAAGGGGTGGTTGAGGCAATATTGATACTTGGGAACACCAATACAGTACGTGTAATTGTGGACTCGCAGTTACCGTTTGATCTAACCGTTAAGGTAACATTGTAGCTTCCGGGGGTATTGTATGAATATTGTGGGTTTACTACGTTGGGGTCAGTATTTAGCCCACTCAGAACCGGTGAACCATCTCCAAAATTCCAAGTATAGTTTGTAATAGTTCCCGGGATAGCAATCGTGGAGGCATTGCTAAATTGTGTAGGAAAACCTGCACAACCCCCCTGAAAGTTGAAATTGGCAACCGGCTTTGGGCCAATAGTTATTGTCCGAGTAACTGTTACCGGGCAGGATTTACCCGGATTGTTGGAAGTTACAACTAATGTTATAACATAAGTGCCCGGATTAAATAACCTTGAGGGGC